>NZ_FXYI02000006.1:0-45706 GCF_900184915.1 Clostridium sp. HV4-5-A1G
ATCCTTAATAAAAATATTATGGAGAACCTAACTAAAAAGCAAACATTTTTTTGTCTGAATTCTTGGGTCCATTATATACTTATGCAAGAAAGTTATTCTTTTTTCTCTTAATATATACTCTTGTGTTATGCTATAATGATTAGCTTAATTAGTATATCTATGAGCTGTAAGAATGATAATTTCTTGCGGCTCTTATTTTTTATAGATAATTAGAATAAGGAGGATAATTAATATTATGAAAAACAAAGACACTTTGCTAACACATGATAATCTCCATATAAAGCCGGATACTGAAGGCGACATTTATATGGAGTAAATAAACACAGTCGCCTGTTGTTCCGACTTTGTTGTTTATACTATTAATTACAGAGGAGGACAAAAATATGTCTTTAATAAATGTTACAAACCTAACCTTTGCTTATGAAGATAGTTATGATAATATTTTTGAAAATATAAGTTTTCAAATTGATACAGATTGGAAATTGGGGTTTACCGGAAGAAATGGAAGGGGAAAAACCACTTTTTTAAATCTCCTACTTGGGAAATACGAATATAATGGAAATATTTCAGCTGATGTGACTTTTGAATATTTTCCTTATAAGGTGCAGGAACAAGGAAATTTCACCATAGATATCATAAGGGAAATCAGTCCAAATTCAATGGATTGGGAAATAATTAAAGAATTATCATTGTTAGATATGGATTATGATGCTTTATATAGACAATTTTATACACTATCTAAAGGAGAGCAGACCAAAGCATTACTAGCTGCTATGTTTTTAAAGGAGAACTCCTTCTTACTTATTGATGAACCTACAAATCATTTGGATGTTGAAGCTAGAAAAAAACTAAGCAATTATTTAAAAAAGAAGAAAGGATTTATTCTGATTTCACATGATAGGTATTTTTTAGATAATTGCGTTGACCATATTTTGGCCATTAATAGAACTAATATTGAGATACAGAAAGGAAATTTTTCTTCATGGTGGAGAAATAAAGACTTACAAGATGGTTTTGAACTAGCAGAAAACGAGAAATTGAAGAAGAATATTAGCCGGCTTTCCAGTTCAGCAAAACGTACATCTGCATGGTCAGATAGTATTGAAAGCAATAAGTATGGAACTACTAATTCTGGGAGCAAATTAGATAAAGGATATGTTGGACATAAAGCTGCAAAAGTGATGAAGCGTGCTAAAAATATAGAAGCTAGACAACAGAACATGATTGAGGAAAAATCAAGGCTTCTTAAAAATATTGAATCCAATGAAAGCTTAAAAATAGTACCGCTTACTTTCCATGGTAAAAAGCTTGTGGAACTTGCGGATGTTTCAATTCAATATGATAATAGAATTATCTGTGAAGCAGTAAGCTTCACCATAGAGCAGGGTGAAAGAATTGCTATTCAAGGGAAAAACGGCAGTGGGAAATCAAGTATATTGAAATTAATTTATGGAGAAAAAATCCCGCATAATGGAATTGTGAGGAAAAGTAGTCAGTTGATTATTTCTTATGTTTCACAAGATACATCAGATTTATATGGTAACTTGTCTGAATACGCAGATAAATATTGTATTGAAGAAAGCTTATTTAAATCAATTCTTAGAAAGCTTGATTTTTCAAGAGAGCAGTTTGAAAAGAATATCCAGGATTTTAGTGGAGGACAGAAGAAAAAGGTATTGATTGCAAGAAGTTTGTGTGAACAGGCACATTTATATATTTGGGATGAACCATTGAATTTTATCGATGTAATTTCTCGTATGCAGATTGAGAAATTGTTAATTGAATATCAGCCCACAATTTTATTTGTTGAGCATGATATTGCATTTTGTGAAAATGTTGCAACAAAAACTATAAAATTGAAGGGATAGAATGGAATTAATATGTTTAATATGAATATACAAGTAACACATAATAGGCTCCATGCAAAGTCAGATGTTTTAGGCGACATTTGCATGGAGTAGTATAAGTCGCCAATGCTGGCTTTGCTTCCTAACTATTAATAGCGAGGAGGAAGCCTACATGAAGCAGACAAAAACAAAATATGAAAAAATAAAACAAATAGTATCAGATTTAAATTTACCAAATTATAGATATATACAGCTTGCAAAAGCTATTTTTCGTCAAAGGATAGATGATTTTGATGATATGGCTATGTTGCCAAAAGTATTAAGGATAGCTTTAACAAATGAGTTTGGGAATAATGTATCTAGCTTAATACCTGTTTTTTCACAACATTCTAAGCAAGCTGAAAAATTGTTATTTGAATTGACAGACGGAAAGAGAATAGAGGCTGTTCGATTACAGTATAAACAGGGGTGGGAATCGTTTTGTATTTCTTCTCAATGTGGTTGCGGTTTTGGATGCCGTTTTTGTGCAACTGGAAGTACTGGATTTAAACGAAATCTCACTGCTGATGAGATAACTGATCAATTACTTTATTTTTATTTCTATAGACATAGTTTGAATAGTGTTTCATTTATGGGAATGGGTGAGGCTTTTGCAAATCCAGAGTTATTTGGTGCACTAAAAATTTTGACTGATCAAAATTTATTTGGTTTAAGTCAACGAAGAATTACGATTTCAACAATTGGTGTTATACCAGGAATTCAAAAATTGACCAAAGAATTTCCACAAGTAAATCTCATTTTCTCACTTCATTCACCATTTGAAAGTCAACGAAGCGATTTAATGCCTATAAATGAAAGATTTCCATTGCATGAGGTAATGAAGACATTAGATGAACATATTATTCATACGGGACGAAGAGTATTTCTTGCGTATATTATGCTTGAAGGGATTAATGATTCTAAAGAACATGCAAAGGCAGTTATAGGTTTGTTGAAAAATCGTGGTTCATGGGAGTATTTATATCATATTGATTTGATACCTTATAATTCTACGAATAAAACAACTTTTAAATTTCAACCATCGAGTGCTATCAACCAGTTTTGCAGTACATTAAAGGAAGCAGGCGTTAGTGCAACTGTTAGGACACAATTTGGTTCTGAAATTGGCGCTGCCTGCGGACAATTGTATTGTGAAAATGAATTGTGATGTTGGTTCGAAAATATTATTCTAAGAATAAGCCCTCTCAATTAAAAAAGAGGGCTAATTTTTAAGTGTTGACTTTCTATCAAAATACGTGTGGATATGATAATTTCATTAAAAAGCACAGCAGGAAGACTTTAGTAGCTGTGCTCTTATTAGTGTAGGTTTATTATATACTCTAAAAATTGCTATATCTTTCAAGTTAATTTTAGAAGCTTTTAAGAGGTTGTAATTGAATAATGAAATTCAAGAGTCGGTTAAGGCGAACAATCATCTTAATTGTCTTTTTTGTTTTTTACATATAGGTAATTTTATTGTTGCTGACAGTCTATGTCAGTATGAATGTATATAATAGAAAGTGTAATATATAAATATAAATGTTGAGGACAGGGGTGTGTGGTGTGAATTATGAGGATATGGATAAAAAAACGGAAGTGAACAAAATGAAAAAAGTTATTATTGGGATTATCACATTATTGGTTATTGTTGCAGGTGGTTGTGGTTATTACTTTGAGGTATATTCACCACATGAAAAAGCCGTTACTCAGTTTGATAATGCAAAGAAAAAAGTTGAAATAGAAAATAAGAAACTGCAAATATTAATTGATGGTTCTGAGAAGTTGATAAATTCTAAGAAAGAAGCCTATGATACATCGGCATTAGATAAGCTAAAATCAGCTGATGACAGTGCCAAGAAAGCATTAGTATCTGTTCCCAAAGTTCCTAAAAAGACTGATGCAATCGAAAAAGCTACCAAAGAATTAGAAAAGCCAATTGACTATTCAACACAAATTAGTGAATTGAAATCAGCTAGCGAAGCATTTGAAAGCAGCGTGAAGCAGCTTAAGCAAATTACGAATCCAACAAGTGATTTTGTAATTCAAAGATTGAAGGAAGTATCTTCAATCACAGGAACACAAGCAGTAACAGAAAATAACGATCCAAACGGTAATCTTAATAAACAAAGTGGATATACCGCTGCAGTTTATTTCACTGACAAAAATGTAATTGAAGAAGTGGATGGCGAAGATATTGTTGATAAAGGAACTGATGCAGGTGGATGTATTGAAGTCTATCCAACTAAGAAAGATGCAGAAACCCGTAACGCTTACCTAGCAGCGTTTGATGGAGCAGAAATGTTTAATTCTGGTTCTCACGAAGTACATGGAACAGTTGTGATCAGAACTTCAGCCAATTTAACAGCGGCACAGCAAAAGGATTTGACAAAACAAATTCTTGACAAGTTGATTGAGTTGAAATAGTTTATACCAAGAGCAATGGGTCGGTGTTTGACTCCCGGCTTATCCTGTGATCAGGAAAGGCTGGATAGTATTCCCATAAGTATTCATGTCCTTTCCTAAAAATTGGCATAAGAAAAGCACCTATCTTTCGATAGATGCTTTTGAGAATTAATATTCTATTCTTTATATCGTCCATACATTTGTTAATTTCAGTATCAAATTGTTTTTTGGTAAGTGAACCAAAGACAGTCGGAGCATTTGCAGGCAGTTTTATTTCAAATGGAATACCGCGTTGCAGTACAACTTGTCTTAAAAACATTCCTAAAATCGGCTTGTTGTAGTTATATAAGCTGATTTTTTATTACCTAGAATTAAAATGATTTGAGTTGATAAAATGATGCGCTTTTATGCCCGGGCAGGAATAATGTAATATAGAGAATCAATAATTATATGATTTATATTCAAAAATTTTAAATATTTAACTCTATTAAATTTCATGATATACTGAAATTAGTTATAGCAGATTCAAAACTATTGGCTAGTTTTAAGGCAATAGTAGTTTTGGGAGCGGTAATGATTATGTGTGTAAAAATCAGCAAATATTTAAAAGGGTATCGAAACAAGTACTCAGTGGATTATTGCTCTGACAATGGGAACAAAATACATCTGTTTGATTTTGATGAGAAAGAAATATTCCATGCTGAGGAGACTGGGGATTCATCGTTTTATAGGTATGACATAATGAGTCTTTTAGAAGAATTTAAGGTATTTGATAAGGTACAAGATAAGTTGAATGTACAGAAAAAGTCTTTTGAACGAATGGTAATAGAGTCAGTTGAGGATTTTTATGAGGATGAGTTCAAAGATAATTTCACTAAAAACCAGTATAGGTTGCATTTGCGTAAGGAAAAAGAAAATGAGATTATAAAGGATATGATATATTATGAAGAAGAATATGATGAAAATTTCAATGATGAAGAGCATTTCAAAAAATGGTATGTAAATATAATCAACTATAACTACAATACAAATTTCAATACATATAATGAGGCTAAAAGATTTTACAAATCTCAAGGATGGAAAGAAATTAACAAGCAGAGGAATTCTAATCCTTATCATCTGACAGCGGAGGAAAGTGAACTTTTTAAGGAACTGCTTAAAGCAGGATTTACTAAACTTGCAAAAAAATATCATCCAGATGTAAAAGGTGACAGTGAGAAAATGAAAATGTTGAATTCTTTAAAAGAGAAACTTAAAAACGATTAAGTTTATTTACTATTTAATTAAAGTCTGTATCTAAAAATAAAAAAGTTAAGCATGTGCCAAAATGGTTGAAGAAGTTATTGCTCTTTAATAAAGAAAAGTGAGATTCCTGAAAATTTAAATTCAGTTAAGTACAGCTATTTATGGGAGCACTATATTAGGGTACAATATAGTATAAAGATATATTTATCGAAGGGGAATCGTTATGGAAAAAATAAATCAGCAAAGTAGTTTGTATAAGCAGTTTCTTAGGTATTCATATGAGGATTTAAAAGAACTGTTTAAAAAATCAAAGACAAAAGAAGAACAAGATTTTTATGCTGCTTTATCGGATTTAGTGCTTCAAAGAGAGCAAAAAAAGGTGATAGGTAAAGAGTAATGGCTATTTATACTATATTCGCAGGAGTAAATGGTGCCGGAAAAACATCCATATATAGATCTATTTATTATGAGAGAGATATAGAAAGAAGATACTATTAATCATTGAATAATTTAAAAAAGATACTGGGTATATGTAATGAAATAAATATATATGATAATACAAATGAATTTAAATACGTAGCCTATATATGCAACGGAACAGTTAAATGGAAAAGAAATACAATTCCCAATTGGAGTAGAAAGATTCTGCAATAAAAAAGCTAATATTTCTGCATAATTATATCTATAGCTTGTCTACTGGTACGTGGAGTGTGTTGTATTGATAACAAGGGTAGAATATTTGATAAAAGCAGTGAATGGATGCATTATGTAATGCAGAATGGCATATGGTGTTTCAAAGTTAAAAATAAGGATAATTGGGAAGGAGGACAAAATGAAAAACAAAATAAGAGGTGATAAAGAAGAAATCACATCGGTTCATCTTCATTTGGAATTGAAAGATGAATACCTGACGGAATACCAGAAAATAATGCTTAAAAGATATGGAGAATCTTCTACGGGGAAGTCCATATGCAGAGATATTCTTATACCATCTGATATGCCGCTTCATAATCTACACTATACAATACAAAAACTTTATGGCTGGAGAAATTCACACTTACGCAGTTTTCATCTACCGGAAGAAGTATATCAAAAACTGACCAGTGGCACTGTTAAAGGCTGGTCGGATTTAGTGGGAATTTTATTTCAGCCTCCGTCCGAATCAGAGGGAGATATTTTCTGGGATGATGATTATAAAAAAGGCAGTATAAGTGCATGGATTAAGAAGAAATATATTGGATCGTATTTTTATGGCGGAAAACTGGAGCATCCGGAAATTGCTAAAAGAGATGTGCAGCGGCTCATGGATGATTTTAAGATGATTGATGTTAGGGAGTCATTTAAAGATTACATAGAACGGACTAAAAAGGCTGAGGGCAAGGAGATTAAAATTTTGCGTAAAGCTCCTTTGATTGAGTTGACTCTTGAAGAAATGAATTCTTCTATTATCATTGAGGGTGGAACAAAAAACTTGTTGGAGAGATTGGAAGTTAGCAAGATTTTAGCAGGTAAACATGAACTGCTTGGTGAAAAAAGGTTGTTTCCGGTAGCAAAGGAGCTCATTTATAAATATGATTTTGGGGATAATTGGACTATTATCATAACTAAGAAAGACAATTACAGAGACCTGATTAAAGGCGGGCTTGTTTCGCATGAAGAGATTGTCTGTGCAAATGATACTGTGCTGAATGAGCATAGGCCGGTTTGTATTTATAAAGATGGAGTTTTTTTGCTTGATGATGTAGGTGGACTAAGTGGATTTGCTAATTTTTTAGGGACTGTTTATGAAAGTGAAGACAAGGTAGAAAGTAATGAGCTTCGTGCTTGGTCAAAGAGACTTGGCTGGAGTGAAAAAAAGATTGCCAATAAAAGGATATTGTAGTATGATGATGGGCATAAAAATTGTATAACAATGAAATTGTAATTTTACCACGGAGAGAAGAGATTTTATTATGGATAAGACTAATCCGAAGAAAGCAGTTAAAGAATTGACCATGCTGTTGATGTATTTAACAAGATTTAAGGAACGTGATTATTTTGGATCAGATTTGGATATGGCTTGGAAGGGATATGATTTCGACATTATTAATGAACTGGATAAGGAAGATTATATCCGGCAGGGGAGCCATCGTTCTAAGTCTGTAGCAATTACAGATGAAGGCATGAAATTATCACGGGAATTATTGGCTAAATATAATATATCAGATTGGAAGTAGATATATATGGTGTAGCATTAATCTGTAAATATATACAAATTACAGCTACCCTCATCAAATCTAAATCTTGACAATATATAAGATTAGTACTATAATTTAGAAAAAATTAAATTTAAGAACTATGACAGGAATCAAGTAAATATATGATATTTAAAGAGAGTGATGTTTGCTGTAAATTCACAATACTCATGTATTGAAAACTCGTCCTTGAGTTATCGGTTGAAATACAAGTAGACTGTATCGGGTGAATCCGTTATTTTATAAAGAAAAAAATTTGGATGGTACCGCGGTATTGTTTCTCGCTCCAAGAGAAACAATACCGCTTTTTTATTTTGATGAAAACTTAATATTGTAAAAGTAATGCCAGGGATAAGTAAATACAGATATACTTTTAAAGAGAGTGCCCATGGTGAAAAAGCACATTTATACTGTATTGAAACTCACCCTTAAACTGCAGTCTGAAAATTAGTAGGATTCTGCCGGCAGTGACGCCGTTAAAATATTCAAGTTATAAATTTGGGTGGTACCGCGATAGACCTTTCGCCCCATGGAAAGGTCTATTTTTTATGCTTATTTTTAGAAAATAATTTTTACTGGCCAGTGAAATTATATATTAAAAATATTAAATTTTTGTTTACTAAATGGAGGTATTTTAATGGAAGAAGTCAATTATATTTCTGAAAAAATGGATTATGTTCCAATATCCAAATTACACTATAAAATTTTATGGCTCATCGGTCTTGGAATATTTTTAGATGGATTTGATGTATATCTGGCAGGTGGAGTCTTAGGTGTGCTGTTAAAAAGCGGATGGTCAAGCATAAGCTTAAATGCTGTTTTTATTTCTGTAACTTTTTTAGGACTTTTGATAGGGTCGCTTATCACTGGATTTTTAGGAGACAGTTTTGGACGTAAATTTTCTTATCAGCTGAACCTTTTGATATTTGGTGGAGCATCCCTTGTAGCTGCATTTTCCCCAAATATGATTTTTTTAATAGCCTGCAGGGGAATAATGGGAATTGGACTCGGTGCTGAAATTGTTACAGGATATGCACTGCTTGCAGAATTTGTGCCTTCAAAAACCAGGGGAAAGTGGGTGTCCATGCTTTCGCTTATAACGAACGTTTCTACACCGGCGGCTGCATTTCTGGGATATCTTATAATACCACGGTTTGGCTGGAGATGGATGTTTGTATTTGTAGGTGTATTTTCCGTAATTGTATGGTATATGAGAAAAAGTATGCCTGAATCCCCAAGATGGTATGAATCCAAAGGAATGGAAGAAGATGCACAGCATGTTGTAAATATATTTTACCATGAAGCAGAGAAGGAGGCTGATAATTCCATAGCACAACCTAATGTCATAAGGAAGGAACATAATAAAGAATCGGGGAAGTTTAGTGATTTATTCAGTAAAAATATGATCTCGAGAACTATTGTAGGTTGTGTAGTGCTGATTGCAATAAATACTTTGATATATACTTTTGTAAGCTGGGCACCTACATTTTTCCTGAGAAAAGGCATAAATGTTTCTAAATCATTGGGATATACAACTATAATGATGATAGGTGCACCTCTTGGAGCGTTAATTGGGAGTTTTATTGTAGATAAATTGGGGCGTAAATGGTGTCTTACTGTATTTATGCTTGCAGCAGGAGCAATTGGATATGCATATGCTTCACAAAATACCATGACTGTAATATTGACTATGGGTTTTTTCCTCACTGTAATTATATATATACTTCTTACACTTGGACTTGCCATTTATGTCCCGGAATTGTTTCCTACAGACATAAGACTTAGAGGCTCAGGATTTTGTAATGCAGTAGGAAGGCTGGCAACTATATTCAGCCCTTATGGAGTAGCATGGATACTTAAAAACTATGATACCAGGACTGTTTTTATAGTACTTGGATGCATACTTGTAGTAGTGGCATTTATTATTGCTGTGTTAGGAGTTGAAACAAAACAAAAATCCCTGGATGAAATTTAAGTGCCTAAGTTTTGAAAGTATTGATTTTAATAATTCATTTTGTCCGGTTAGTATGTGTTAGAATAATAATATAGAAATATATGTTAACTCTCAGAAAAGTCCTGGAGTTCTTTATAACCAAGGGAGTTTTAATCTGTCAGGTAAATAATGATATAATTTATTTACCTGACAGATTAAAAAAGGGGGACATTGCATGCTTATAAAATTGCTGGATTTAGAACTGCAGAGACGGAGCGTAATTTTGAATGCGGCATTGAGAGAGTTTGTGCTAAAAGGCTATGAAAATGCTTTGATTTAACTAAATCGTTTCTTTATATGTGCAAGTATTATCTATTGATTTAAAATTTTTTAATATTATCCACAAAATCACAGCAAATATTACGGTAAATGATGGAAATAGAATTAATTCAATCGGCGAAACTGAAACACCGCTAATTGCCATGGAAATAGCCATTACATCAATAGCCAGCAGTAATGTTATGCCCTTAATGATAATGATTGGGGGAAGCAAGTAACCTAAACTTTTCTTTCGCAATAGCAAAACACCACTTACTACAGTCACTGGAAGGACAATTCCTAAGTCCATTGCTTGAATAACGAAAGTAGTATAATGCTCCAAACCATTCACAGTATTATTACCAATGGTGGGAACGATTCTGCCTAACCACATCAAACTTATAATAATGCCGATAACGATGATGAAAATTCCAACAGGCTTACTGGGCATGGCGGCTAAAAAGCATTTCTCCAAATTCTGCAGTTCCTGTGAAGTAATATTGATTATAAATGCAAAAAACGACAGTGACATCAGTAACACATAAATCAGAAAGAAATTGTTGTATATTGCTAAAAAAGAATAGCTCATATAGGTGTATAGAAAATAACCTAATGTTCCTACCAACAACAATTTTCCTTTGAGGGACCTTTTGTTCAAAATCAACGAAACCAGCAGTAGGGGAATGGCAAAGACTAGTGTAACAACCTCTTGAGCTCTTACTTGTGCTGCCATAGATACTGATTCATTATGATATAATCCTTTCCCATAAAGTGTGACGGTTTCATTATGAATAGTTTGAATAGTTTGATTTTCATTGATAGCATTATTTGAAAAAAAACCATATGCAGAAGCAATTGCTGCCAGGATAATAATGAAAATCACCAGTAAATTGCTTGTTTTATTCATCTTCATTGCAGTCCTCCTTGATGCATGACATCAATATAGTAACTAGTTACTATTTACATTATAGCAACTAGTTACTATAATGTAAATGGATATAATGGATAAGTTCTTGTTAATGGAAGGGAAAGCGTTATGCAGATTGATGATATGATTAAAAATTATAGTGGTGAGCGGGAAAAAGAAACACGTGGTATCTTTGCGAGTATATTTATTTTGCAAAATCGTCTGCAGACAATTTTTGATAAAGCCGATCCATTTCTCACATTGAAACAATTTATGCTGCTTGTGATGATAAAACATACAACTGGTAAAACCACCTTTACTCACTTGGGGAAATTGTCAGGTTCCTCCAGGCAAAATATAAAGAAATTGGCTGCATCACTGGAGAAGAAAGGTTTTATAACCATTCGGAAAAATCATGTTAATAAGCGAAGCACCTCAATTCAGCTAACGGAAAAAGGTGATAGCTATTTTGAGGAAGTTTTTTATTTTCACAATGAAAAACTCAATAGCTTGTTTCATGAGTATTCTGATGAAGAAATCCATTTGTTTTACACTATGATTACCAGGTTGTATGCAGGTGTTGATAGTCAAGAGCAAAAGTATAAATAAAGCATTCCCATTGGATAAAAATATTCTGCAATATCATAAAAGTATTATTTGCCGGTGTTAATGGCGCTGGAAAAACATCCATATATAAATCTGTTTATTAGGAAATCATCCTAACAAAGAACTTCAAAAAGATTGGAAGGAACATGGAGAGTCAAACTTCACAATTGAGATATTGGAAAGGAGGATATTTACGAATGGATATAATTATAAGACAGGAAACTGAAAAAGACTGCAGACTTTCCGAAAAAGTGGTGGAAAAAGCATTTGAAAATGAAGAGCACAGTGATCATAGAGAGCAGTTTTTGGTAGCTAAATTGAGAAAAAGCGATGTATTTATACCGGAGCTTTCTCTTATTGCCGAAATTAACAAAAAAATTGTAGGTCATAGCCTGATGACAAAGCTAATTATTAAAGATGGTGAAAAGGAATACGAATCGTTGGCACTGGCTCCTGTTTCGGTTTTGCCTGAATATCAGAACAAAGGTATTGGAACAGGCTTGATTGAGGAAAGTCTGAAGCTTGCAGAAGAAATGGGCTTCAAATCTGTAATTGTTCTTGGACATGACAGGTATTATCCTCGATTTGGATTTAAACCTGCAAGCACATGGGGGATTAAGGCACCATTTGATGTACCGGATGAATCGTTTATGGCATTGGAACTTGAGAAGGGAAGTCTTGATAACATTAAGGGAACTGTGGCTTATTGTAAAGAATTTTTTGAGTAAGGTAACCTGTGTCACCGCAATAAAAAATTCCGCGATGTACTTTTGGCTCTGCAAAATTCTGATGAAATAATTATACACATGCAACATTAGAGATAAAAATCGAAATTTATGAGGAGGAAAATCCCGTTATGAATATAAAAAAATTACTGACAATGGCAGTGAAGTAGCCATTGTCGGCGATTTTTCCGTCTACACAAGCAAGCCGCTGAAAGATTTTATATATGAAAGTAATAGGGGAAGAGATATTTTCTTTGTATCTTCTGAAGAAGATGCTGTTGATGGATTGAAAAAATTCTAAAGTGAAACTAGCTTGGTATGTTGATATTGAGCTAGTTTTTATATGATGATGGTATAATAAGGACGGGGCAAGGAGACTTTTTATGTAGTTATGAGTTATATTGGAGTTGATAATTGCCATACAGCAAAAGAAAGAGTTAGAATTAGAACTGTAAAAGGCGAACTTATAGGAGGATATTATGAAAATTTCAAAGAAAGATGCGCTGAAATGGTTTGAATTTTTTTCAACACTGCCTGAGGAAGAGGAAATTATGACAAAGCAGCAGGAGATTGTTTACTCTGCCTTTGCGCAAATTGAGGCAGCCATCGATTATAGAAATGATATGTTAATGTCGGAAATTAAGGGTTTGAAAAGCTTGAAGAACAGAACTTTTTTTGTGGGAAATGAAAGTAAATTTCCCCGGGGATGCCGTTCCTGCCTGCTGGGTACTGGTCTGAATGCAATCAGGAAAACCAACAAGTGCAACATTGAGTGCAAGTTCTGTTATGATTATGGAGAGCTGGAAAATATTCCTCCAGTGGGCGAAGGTATGTGGGAAATTGGAGGCACAAGATTTTATGACAGGGATATTGATTTGCTTCTTTCCATTCAGAAGAAACCCACTGGCATTTGCTATGTCTATTTAGAGCCGTTTATGGAAATAGAAAAGTACTATCCGGTAATAAGGAAATTTAGTGATGCTCAAGTTCATCAACATCTGTATACAAATGGCATTTTAGCTACAGAGGAAACATTGAAAGCATTAGGTGAAGCCGGCCTTGACGAGATACGTTTCAACCTGGGTGCTTCTGAGTGTTCGGACAAGGTGATTGAAAATATCGGAACAGCAAAAAAATATATTAAAAGTGTAGGTATTGAAACTCCAATGACTCCTGAGTTTTTCCAAATTTTTTTCATGAAAAAGCAGGACATCTTGGAGACAAAACTTGATTTTATCAATTGTGCAGAATTACACTTGAATGAGAATAACATAAACAATTATTATGGAGAAGACATGTATATTTCCAGGCAGGGTTACATATCTCCAATCTGGAGCAGGGAACTGACTTTGAAATTCATGAAAACAGCCGATGAAGAAAAGTGGGATTTAGTGGTTCATGATTGCTCGAACTATACAAAATTTGCCAGAGACTTGAACCTGAGCAGCAAGGAGGGTAAATGGTTCGGAGCCAGCAATTATGCCTGTGAGTTTTCCAGGATTCCATATGAAGCATTTTTACCCATACTGGGTGATGACAATTTCAAGTTTTTAAGTGAAGAAGAATTGCCTGAGGGCTATAAACCGGGTGAGATGATTTTTTAGAGGGTTCAAAGCAGAAGTGGCAGAACTTTGTTCTGGTATGAAAGCAACTGGCAGCCGCTTTGTAAGAAGCGTTATGACATAAAAGACCGAGGATCAACATCATAAATATAAATATCAACAAGGAGCGTTAAGAAGACAATTGTTAAAAGTAAAAATATACCTTGGAATGAATATATAGAAGATGAAATAGTAGCAGGATTAGGTTCGTGGAAAGATAATAATCTTTAAATCATTTGAAAGGAATGGTCTTCTATGAAAAACATTTTAATTATGGGGGCAGCAAATGGCATCGGTTATTATCTGGCCAGGCAGCTTTTATCAGAAGGTTATAATGTAACTGTTCTGGATTTAAAAACCGACAATCTCAGCAGTTTGTGTGAAGAATATGATTCTCTTTTTTCGCTGACCTGTGATGTTCGCGACTTGAAGCAAATGGAGATTTGCGTAAGTAAAAGCGTCAAAAAATACGGGAGCATTGATTGTGCTGTACATAATGCCTGACTGTGTACATTTGAAAGTATGGAGCAGACCAGTGAGGAAACGTATCATCATGTAATGGAAGTGAACTATTACGGAGCGCTTCATCTATCCAAGGCTTTTGCCTTATATGAAGAGTCAAAGGAACAGCAAAGTCATATTTACAAGTTCCTGCGTTAGTGTGATGGGATTTGTCAATATCAGTCCCTATTCTTCAAGTAAAGATGCGATTGAAGCACTTGCCAAGTGTCTTAATATTGAGTACCAAAATTACGGCATCAGTTTTCATATTTTTCACCCGCCTCTTACCAGGACAAAATCAGCAGAACCTCTGCCTGTTCCCAAAGAATTTATGGTCGATCCGGAAAAGGTCGGTACCGGTCTTGCAAAGCACATACAAAATAAATCTTTTATTATCTGCCATAGCTTGGGGCAAAAGATACAGATATTGATCTGCTATCTGTTTCCTTTAAAAATGGGAAAACTCATGAGTAAGATGACTGCCAGGTATATGACAGGGAAAGATAAGAGATAAATTATGAGCATGTGACATAGTGAATTGAAAATGGATGCTTTCTGGATAAACAGTGGATGTTACAAGTGAAAATAAAGTTCCTTCTTTGAATATTTAACAATTCCCACTTTAATTATAACATATAAAAAATTGTAAATGCAGACTGTTTGTTCCCAACTGCCAGTGTTATAATGCAATAGCACGTTAATGTGATTTGTTGGAGGGATTATTGTGGAACCCAAGGGAGGTAAACATATGAGTTCTTATGTGCTTGGCTTTAAGGACATTGACAAAACAAAGATCATGGCTGTGGGAGGTAAAGGCGCAAATCTGGGGGAACTTTCCAGGATTGAAGGAATACACATACCAGATGGCTTCTGTGTTTTTACTGAAGCCTTTAAAAGAATTATCGAGGAAACGCCGTCCATTGATGAATTACTGGATGAGTTATCACTTCTGAAAGCGGGAGACCGAGATAAAATCAGTAAACTCAGTGGTGAAATCCAAAAGATCATCGAAGACACAGCCATCCCTGAAGATATTAGTGAAGAGATCACCCGCTTTCTCGCAAGGCTCGGAGAAGAAAATGCCTATGCAGTACGATCCAGCGCAACTGCAGAGGATTTACCAACGGCCTCCTTTGCAGGCCAGCAGGACACGTATCTGAACATTGTCGGAAAGGAGGCCGTTCTAAAGCATATAAGCAAGTGCTGGGCATCGCTGTTTACCGAGAGGGCAGTAGCTTACCGCCTTCGAAATGGTTTTGACCAGCGTAAAGTCTACCTGTCTGTAGTTGTTCAGAAGATGATCTTCCCTCAGGCGGCAGGGATTTTGTTTACTGCCGATCCCGTCGCTTCCAATAGGAAGGTGTTGTCCATTGATGCCGGCTTCGGACTTGGTGAGGCACTTGTTTCCGGCCTGGTAAATGCAGATAACTATAAGGTGCGTGAGGGTAGAATTATTTATAAGAAGATATCCATCAAGAAACTGGCTGTTTATGCCTTAAAAGACGGCGGTACGAAAGAGAAGAAGATTGAGCCTGAAAAGCAGAAGAAGCAAGTGCTGTCGGAGAAGCAGATTTTGCAGCTTGAGCATCTGGGAAGGAAGATCGAAGAACATTTCGGCTGTCCCCAGGATATGGAATGGTGTCTGGCAGATGATACGTTTTACATTGTGCAGAGCCGGCCAATCACTACTTTGTACCCCATACCTGAAGCAGATGATCAGAAAAATCATGTTTATGTATCCGTGGGTCACCAGCAAATGATGACCGATCCCATGAAACCGTTGGGATTGTCTTTTTTCCTGATGACCACCAGAGCACCCATGCATAAAGCTGGCGGAAGGCTGTTTGTTGATGTTACACAGATGCTTGCTTCCTCTGACAGCAGGAAAATCTTGTTGGATACCATGGGACAGCACGATCCGCTTATGAAAGATGCGCTCATGACTGTAATAGAACGAGGAGATTTTATAAAATTCGTACCAGATGATAAAAAAGAACAGAGTTCAGATAAAGGCAATAAAATTGTGTCATCTGCAGGTTTCCGGGTACAGATCAAAAGCGATCCGTTAGTTGTTTCTAATTTGATTAAAAGTAGTGAAACATCCATAGAAGAGCTGAAACAAAACATGCGGAGGTCATCAGGATCGGATTTGTTTGATTTTATTCTGGAAGATATTCAGGAGTTAAGGAGGGTTTTATTTGACCCGCAAAGTTCCCGTGTGTTTTTGGCTGCTATGGATGCTTCATTATGGATCAATGAAAAAATGGAGAAGTGGTTAGGTGAAAAAAACACAGCAGACATCCTTTCTCAGTCTGTGCCAAACAATATTACCTCGGAAATGGGGCTGGCGCTGCTGGATGTAGCAGATGTTATCCGTCCTTATCCGCAGATAATTGATTATTTACAACATGTAAAAGATGATAATTTTTTGGATGACCTGGTTAAGTTTAATGGCGGACAGGAAACCCGGGAGGCTGTCTGTGCTTATCTCAATAAATACGGAATGCGGTGTGCCGGAGAAATCGATATTACCAAACCTCGCTGGAGCGAAAAACCCTCTGCACTTGTTCCCATGATTCTCAGTAACATCAAAAATTTCCAGCCTGAAGCTGGTAGGCGGAAATTTGAGGAGGGACGGCAGGAAGCTTTGAAAAAAGAACAGGAGTTATTGGATAAATTGAGGCAATTAGCGGATGGTGAACAAAAAGCCAGAGAAACAAAAGGAATGATAGATCTGATCCGGAATTTCAGCGGGTTTAGGGAATATCCAAAGTACGGCATGGTTAATCGCTACTTCATTTATAAGCAGGCTTTGCTGAAAGAAGCCGTTAAGCTCGTCCAAGCGGACGTTATTAATGAAAAAGAAGATATATACTATCTCACCTTCGAAGAACTTCGGGAAGTGGTATGCACAAATAAACTGGATTACCAGATCATAGAAAGGCGAAAAGAGGAGTACAAATCATATGAAAAACTAACTCCGCCGCGGGTTATCACCTCTGATGGCGAAATTATTGCAGGTGAATACAAACAAGAGAATCTCCCGGAAGGAGCTATTGCAGGTCTGCCTGTTTCTTCCGGAGTTGTAGAGGGACGGGCACGTGTCATTTTAAATATGGAAGATGCTGATCTGGAAGAGGGGGATATACTGGTAACCTACTTTACTGACCCCAGCTGGACACCATTGTTTGTATCCATAAAAGGCCTGGTCACCGAAGTTGGCGGACTTATGACCCATGGAGCAGTTATCGCACGTGAATATGGTTTGCCGGCAGTTGTGGGAGTAGAAAATGTCACCAGACTGATAAATGACGGACAGAGAATCCGGGTTAATGGAACAGAAGGCTATGTAGAAATCCTGTAACGGGGAAGATGTTAATTATAGAAACATAGAGAATGTAAAAAACTATTATGCACCAATTTCATCACCATTTGGAGCTCCTATGTTTATGGGAAAAAGATTAGTCAAGCTGGCACAATTATTTAGAGTTCAAGAAAAAAAGAAGATTACAAGTTGGATTATGGAACAATTAAGCCGAGGACAGTTGTAGATAATTTGATTAAAGCATTTGAAGGAACTGATTTTCAGATATATATTGCAGCGGAACAAATAAATCCATGTGAGAAAAATAATATCTATATTGATAAAAGATTTGATTTTAGTAAACTCATACCGGAAACTGTAGCCTATATAAATCGTGGAAGTCAGAATAGCATTATGACAGGCTTGATGTATGGGGTCCCTCAGAAATAATTAAGAGTACAATTGATGATTTTAACAGAACATCTATTTATATAAATAATTCTAAAAAAGCAGGAGAACATCTACTAAGTCTTGGAGGGGTAACCAGAGTAGTGCAAGTTATGGGAAATTTGTTATAATAAACGGTACTCCTACTTTATATACTAATTGAAACCATTGAACTGGGGTTATAGACAGGCTTATGACCGTCAAATGTGAATAAAAATTAAATGATTGGATCAGATAATTTAATTTTTCTGATTATAAGGTATAATTATGATAAATAATTATTAAGGGTGTGAAATAAATGAATGCTGGGGAAATAGTCAGGAGAACAATAAAAGAGGAAGCACATGTAATGAATCCGACAATTTATTATTTTTCCGCTACGGGCAATTCGTTGTCAATAGCCCGACAAATCGCAAAGGGACTTGAGAACTGTACAATTAAGTCCATGGCTGTAGGGGCGACGGATGAACCTGTTGGCGGTCCTGATAATCCGATTGGTTTCGTCTTTCCCGTTTTTTATATAGGATTACCGAGACTTGTAAAACGCTTTGCACAAAACCTCAATATCATTAGAGGAACTTACTGCTTTGCATTTATAAATTTCGGTGGGAATGGAGCGGACACTTTGGGAATGCTGGACGATATTTTGAAAGAAAAGGGTGTTTGTCTGTCCTATGCAGCTGGAGTAAAAATGCCTGGAAATTATATCGTGAAGTATCAAGCCTTTGCCAAAGATGTTGTACAAAAGCTTATAGAAAATGCAATGAAAAAGGCAGATGAAGCTGCAGAGGCAGTTGCGGGCGGAAAGGTTTGGCCGATTAAAAGAAAGGCCAGGCTTCTTAGTAAGATAGCCAGTTGCAGTTATTTATACAAAGGGATCTCCGAATGGGACAAAAAATTTGAGGTGAGCGGAAAGTGCAGCGGCTGCGGTCTGTGTGCCAGAGTATGCCCTGTAAATAATATAAAAATAGAAGACCGGAATCCGATTTGGCAGCATCGCTGTGAGCGGTGTCTTGCCTGTATTCAGTGGTGCCCACATGAAGCAATAGAATATGGAAGGAAAACAATCGGGCGCAGAAGATATCACAATCCCAATATTAAAGTTGAGGATATTATAAGAGGATTGACCTGTGAAGATATTTAGTCGCAGGACTGATCACATGGTTTATAATAGATAATTATTAAGTATAAAAATGCATCTAGGTTAAAACTTGGATGCTTTTTATCTTTCGATAAATTTTCCTTTACAAATATTAAGTTGTTGATTACAAACATTGCATTTAGTTTTACAAAGTAGCTTCTCGTATTGCTATTGAGGGTTGTAAATCGGGTTACAATAAAATAACAATAAATATGCAATCTAATTCGATAATAATATATTGTAAAACAATAAAACATATGTTAAAATCAAATAAACAATAAATAAGTGAGGTGCTTTTTATGAAACCAGGATCAACAATTTTTTTAAAGATAGTGGTTTTTCTTGTTGGAATTATAGTACTTGCATTATGCATTTTTTGCCTGCCTGCAATAGCTAACGGAGCAGCAGAACATTATCCAAAGTTGCATTATTGGCCTGTTTTAATAGGTGCCTATCTTTCAGCAATACCGTTTTTTGCTGCATTGTACCAAGCCTTGAGACTTTTAGGCTATATTGACAGAAACAAAGCCTTCTCGGAATTATCTGTAACAGCTTTGAAGAATATAAAACACTGTGCTATTACAATCAGCATTATATATGCAGTACTAATACCATTTTTAGTTCCTATAGCGAATGCGGACGATGCCCCGGGTATTGTAGCACTGGGATTGGTCATTGCTTTTGCTTCATTTGTGATCGCAGTCTTTGCTGCTGTTCTCCAAAAGCTTTTAAAAGATGCGGTAGATATAAAATCAGACAATGATCTAACGATTTGAGGTGAATAACATGGCAATTATAATCAACATTGATGTTATGTTGGCCAAAAGGAAAATGAGTGTCACAGAACTTTCGAAAAAAGTTGGAATAACCATGGCAAACATCTCTATATTAAAAAATGGAAAGGCAAAAGCAATTCGACTATTAACTTTAGATGCAATCTGCAGGGCTTTGGAATGTCAGCCTGGAGATATTTTGGAATACAGAAATGATTCGCGATAATTTGGCTGAATTTGTTTGAGGAGGCAATGTATGAAAATTAAATTGATTCAACCTGCAATGCTGCCAAGACCTATGGATACGAAGTTGAAAACAAGAATGAGCCCTTCATTGGCATTACTCACAATAGCAAATCTTACGCCGAAGGAGCATGAAGTTATTATTGAGAATGAAAATGTTGAAAAGATAGATTTTGACGAGCCTGTGGATTTGGCAGCAATAACTGTTACTGTAGATGTTATGAACAGGGCGGTGGAAATATCGAAGGAGTTTCAAAATCGTGGAGTAACAGTAATTGCAGGAGGTATACATATTACAGCAGATCCAGAGAGAGCTGCTGATAGTTTTGATGCAATATGCGTGGGAATGGCTGAGAGAGTATGGATAAAAATTCTCAGGGACAAAGAAAATAATTTACTTAAGAAGATATACTGTGACATGGAAAATATTGCCGGAAAAGAAATAGTGTCGCCAAACTATCATATTATTGATGATAAAAAGTATTTATATACTAATATAATTAGTACAAGCAGAGGATGTCCTTTTGAATGCGATTTCTGCTATAATAGTTGCAAAAATGTACTTAGGACTTATATCAATAGGCCCATAGATGATGTGATTGAAGATATAAATGTATTAAAAACGAGACATATAATGTTTATTGATGATAATTTTATTGGGAATCCCAAATGGACAAAAAAATTATTAAAGGAAATAAAACCTCTTAAGCTGAAGTGGAATGCAGCGGTTACTTCCAATATAGTGGACATGCCTGAACTGTTGGATGAAATGAAGGCGTCTGGCTGCCAAAGTCTGTTTATAGGTTTTGAAAGTATAAACAGCAGGTCAATAGACAGTGTCCACAAGGTACAAAACAGTGTAAACAGATATGAGAAACTTGTAGATGAAATTCACAAAAGAGGAATAATGATAAATGCAAGTTTTGTTTTCGGACTAGATGAAGATGATATCTCCGTATTTAAAGATACATTGAAATGGATAATTAAAAATAAGATAGAAACGGTGACTTCGCATATCCTCACCCCGTATCCCGGCACAAAGTTATACTCAGCATTGATAGAAGAAGATAGAATTGTAGATTATAATTTGTCAAATTATAATACTGCACATGTTGTATATAAACCCAAAAATATGACAGCAGAAGAATTATATAATGGCTATCTATGGATATATAGAGAAGTATACACGTTTAAAAATATAATGAAGAGACTGCCAAAATCTAAAAATCAATGGATTCCATTTTTAGCATTTAATTTATTTTATAGGAAGTTTGGAAAGCTGACTGAATTATTGTGCAGACTAGTTTCTTTTGAAAATGTAGGAAGGCTTTTTAGATGGCTGGCTTATTGTATAAAATAAGTGAAGTTTGGGATCACCTATTTTTATGCTGTGTTTTATCTTTCTCATATGCTATAATAGTTGTGAAAATGTGGTTAAGAGTAATTAAATATAAGATTATTTGAAATTTAGTTAATATTGACTGTTGGGGAACTGGAGATTTGCAAATTACAATAAAAAGATACTAAAGATTTTAAAAAGGCTAAGAAATGTATTCATAGGGCTTGTGAAGAAAATTAACAGCGTTAATTATTTTTAGTATTTGGGAGGGTAAATTGATGGTTCAGTTTAACAACAATATTTCAGTTATTGGGACAGGGTATGTAGGTTTGGTCAGCGGTGCATGTCTTTCAGAATTTGGCATGAATGTCATATGCATGGATAATGATTTGGATAAGATAGAAAAGTTGAAAAATGGAGAAATGCCTATATATGAACCTGGGCTTTATGATATAGTAAAGAAAAATATGAATCAAGGCAGATTGAATTTCACAAATGATTTGAAATATGCCGTTGAAAATTCGACAGTTATATTTATTGCAGTTGGTACCCCTCCACTGGAAGACGGCTCGGCAGATCTGCAGTATGTACTTGATGCAGCTTGCGAAGTGGCGAAATATATGAATGGATATAAAATCATTGTGGATAAGAGCACGGTTCCTGTAGGAACGGGACAAAAGGTAAAAGCAAAGGTAAGGGATGTGTTTAATGCGAGAAATGTAAATTATGACTTTGATATAGTATCCAATCCAGAATTTTTAAGAGAAGGAGCTGCCGTAAAAGACTTTACACATCCGGATAGGGTTGTTGTGGGGGTTGAAAGCAAAAAAGCCGAGGAAATAATGAAGCAAATTTATAAAGTACTGTATATTATAAGTGTGCCATTTGTTATAACTAATCTGGAAACTGCAGAGTTGATAAAGTATGCTTCCAATGCTTTTCTTGCGACTAAAATTTCTTTTATAAACGAAATGGCAAATATATGCGAGGAAATTGGAGCTGATGTTCACAAACTGGCCAAAGCTATGGGACAAGATGGGAGAATTGGCTCCAAGTTTTTACATCCTGGTCCAGGATATGGGGGAAGCTGTTTTCCAAAAGACACTAAAGCATTAGTACATATAGCAAAAGAAGCTGGTGTGAGGTCTGAAATTATAGAAACTGTTATAAAAGTAAATGATGCACAAAAAGAAAGAATGATCAGCAAGATAAAGAATAGATTCAACAATGATTTACATGGTAGAAAAATTGCGCTTTGGGGATTGTCATTCAAGCCTGAAACGGATGATTTAAGAGAATCACCGGCTCTTTACATAGGCAAAAGGTTGATTGAAGAGGGGGCGGAAGTTAATGTATATGATCCAATAGCTATGGATAACTGTCAGAAATTTTATTCTGAAATTCAATTTAATTACTGCAAGAATGAGTATGAAGCCTGTAAGAATGCGGAAGCAGTTGTTTTAGCCACCGAATGGAATCAATTTAGAAGCATGAATTTAAATGAAATTAAAAGTAATATGAAAGGTGCTCTGTTTCTAGATTTTAGGAATGTATATGAACCACAGGAAATGAAAAAGATTGGCTTTGATTACGAAGGAGTTGGCAGAAAATGAACAGCATATTGGTTACAGGTGGTTCGGGATTTATAGGTTCTAATTTGTGTGATAGGTTGTTGAATTTAGGATACAAATTGATAAATATAGATAATTTTAATGATTACTATGCTTCTGAAATAAAGGAAAAAAACATTGAGATGGCATTGAAAAATGATAACTATACACTATATAGAGGTGACATACTTGATAGGGATTTGGTAAATAGAATATTTGCTGAAAATGATATAGAACTGGTCATACACCTAGCTGCCATGGCGGGTGTACGGAACTCCCTGAAAGATCCCCTTGAATATGTTGATATAGATATTAAAGGCACTGTAAATTTACTTCAGGTATGCGCTGAAAGAGGAGTAAAAAAATTTATTGAAGCCTCTTCTTCATCTGTATACGGGGTTAATTCAAAACTTCCATTTTCAGAAAACGACAGTGTAGATCTTCAAATTACACCTAAAAATAAAAAAAAAAGAGCTGCAGAATTGTTTTGTTCAACCTATACAAGATTATATGGAATGAGTACGGCCTGCTTGAGATTCTTTACTGTTTACGGGCCAAGGCAGAGACCGGAAATGGCAATACACGTGTTCACAAAGAATATAGATGAAGGTAAACCGATAAATATGTTTGGTGATGGTTCAAGTAAAAGGGATTACACATATATAGACGATATAGTGGATGGAATAGCTTCTTTGATAGACAAAAATTTTGAGTTTGAAATATTTAATTTTGGAAGCAGTAAAATCATCTCTCTTTATGATTTAATAAAGATCATAGAGGATGTTGTAGGCAAAAAGGCTATTATCAATAGAATGGATATGCAAAAAGGTGACGTGCCCATTACTTATGCGGATATAAGCAGGGCAAAGAAATTCATTGGGTATAATCCCAGAGTTAATATAAGACAGGGCATTGAAAAATTTTATGATTGGTATTGCGGCGGAGTAAAAAACGAATAGTTTTTACAACCATCCGTTTTTTTGAAAATATAACATTGAAAATTTACTGTTTACCGTCAATAGGTTTTTGCTGTAATTTTAGTCCCGCCTGATTTTATAACATAGTTAAGCACTGATAACACCATTCTTTTTATTAAGTAAAATATTATTATAAGTGTCCATAAGTCCGCTAAAAACCTTATTCCAGGATCTTTTCAGCCCAGTATTTCTGGCATTTGTCCTTAATGTGTTTCTCAAATTTTCATCTTCAATTAACTTTACCATTAAACCAATTAGCTCGTTCATATCCCTTGCCTTGAACTTAAGGCCATTAATTCTGTGGTCGATGATATTTTTAACTCCCCCTGCGTCAGCACCTATAACAGGGATGCCAGAAGCCATAGCCTCAAGTACTACATTTCCAAAAGTTTCTGTTGAGGAAGGAAACACAAATATGTCACTGGAGGCATAAATTTGTGCTAATTCTCTTCCCTTCTTAAATCCCGTAAATATAGTATTTTTTGGAAAATCATTTTTACATTTATCCAGATATGGACCTTCTCCTGTTATAATAAGAGCTATTTTGTCCCTATATTTATTGTAGATTTGTCCGTAAGCATCAATTAAAATATCTAAGTCTTTCTCGGGTGAAACCCTGCCTACGTATAAAAACACCAATTTATTATTGATGCCAAGCTGCATTCTTAGATCCTCACTCCTCAATTCAGGGTTAAACTTTTTGGAATCTATGCCTCTTGAAAAAATATCTGTATTTGCTATTCCTTTCTTTTTAAGATAAAATTTTATTTCTTCCGACGGACATAAGGTCAAATTATTTTGATTGTGAAACCATCTCATATAAGCCCATACGGAATTATTTAAAAAATCCAAATTATAATAATTCAGATACTGACAAAAATTAGTTGTATAATTAGATACAGTAGGTATGCCGTGCTTTTTCCCATACATTAATCCAGTCATTCCCATGTTGAATTCGGTCATGAGTTGTATTATGTCCGGCTTAAAACTAGATAATGAAGCACTTACTTTGAAAGTGTTGGGGAAAGCTATTCTGCATTCAGGATAGAGAAAAAATTTTATACTAAAAAACCTTTGGATATTGTAACTTTCGTTTTTCTCTGTATCATTATCAGGTGCGAATATTAAGTATTCAATGTTATTTGCTTCATAATATTCTATAAGCTTATTTAAGGTATTGGTAACTCCGTTTATCTGAGGTAAAAAAGTATCTGTAAAAATAGCTACCTTCACATTATCCCTCCTATATCCCTTGTTAGATTATAATTTTTTAGATTTCTAAATTTGTTCATATCTAAATAAAATGTATCTCTTAAAATGACCTCCTTTGCCTAATGCATTTCTTTTCACATTAAAATAAGGTATATTCCTCTGTGGCAAACTGCTATTATCAATTAATTTTGAACTGCCTCATGTAAGAGAAATTTACAATATAATAGTATCTCTCATAGGCATTTTTTGATTGCATGTTTATGTTAAGTTTATGATAAAAATTATGAATTTCAGTTAATATTGGGATTGCTCGGCGTATCTGTCTTTTTATTATGACAAGCTGCTGTCAGGCTAAAAATGATATAATGGCAGTATATCAAAAATGACTGGAGGATACTTTTTATGGAGCTACGTTGATTCTGTTCCGATTATAAACAATTGGGAGTTTGATGGAGGTGTCCCGGCTCAGACCGTTTTGTCGGTCCGGTGATCGTCTACTCATTTATGCAGGCAATTGGCATGCTTATTATTGACAATAAATTAAAATTAACAAAATGCTGTCGCCCGAAACTTTATTTTATATACAGTTGCATTGATAATGTTGCTGATATATAAATGTAGACAATAAAAGCTCGATACCTATAATAGTGATTGCCTGGAAAACAGGTGACTGCAATGAAAGAAATTACTTCTACATGAAACATATTAAAGCAGCTGCAAGAAGTACTGAAAGTATAAACAGCGGAATTTTGAAGAGAAACTCGAGGTGAAAGTGGTTAAACCCAGAGTACGTGCCTACAGAGAGAAAACTTCAAGAAATCCCATGTTGTAAATCCTTTTTTGATAAAGCTGATGAAACAGCAGAAAATGAGATGCTGCTTAAAGAAGGTGACAGACAGTTTTTTGAGGATATACTTGTGAACAATATAAGCAAGAAAATAGGGGCCAGAATATTTAACAGTGAAAAAAGGAGGAAATAAAAAGGAACTTACAAACAATGCCTTTTATCAATTCAGCGGCACAGACTTTGTTCAGGGAAAGAGGAAAAACTTGAATACCAAAAGAGCCGGCATCTGTTCTATGAAGGCATATTGGATGAAGTACAGGAAGCCGGTGGAAAACAGTGGCTGATGGCTGTATTTGAAAACCCCACCGTGTTTAGCGGGATACTCCATAGAGCCCTGAAAACCAGGCCGTCACTCATATGCATTTTTGGAAACTTCAAACTGGCATCCCTTGTCTTAATGGATAAATTAGTGGAAAATGGTGTACGGATATATTATTCAGGAGATCTGGATCGAGAGGGAATAATCATGGCGGATAAATTGAAGCTTCGATATGAATCAAAGCTTGTATTATGGAGATACGGCGTGGAGGATTACAGGGATATAGTGTCAATGGTAAGACTTAAAATTGATTTCTGAATACAATGCTGTTATTATAGAGAAAATTAAATTTACAGGGAGGTACTTTAACATTGAACAAATTACTTGAACAAATACAATACTATAACAATAGATTTCCTAAAGAGCAATTAAGGGAAATAATAAATAAAAAAGAAGAGTTTATACCTGATTTACTGGAAATATTAATGTATACAAAAGAAAATTATGAGGAAGTTATAGGAAAAGAAAATTATTTTGGCCATATATATGCGATTTATTTGCTGGCCCAGTTTAGAGAGAAAAAAAGTTTCCCATTAATCATGGATTTAATTAGTTTACCCGGGGATATACCTTTTGGAGTTTTGGGAGATACCATTACAGAAGATTTAGATAGAATAATTGCATCTGTTTGTGATAGTGATGTTGAGCCTATTAAGAGGTTAATTGAAAACAGTAATATTAATGAATATGTAAGAATATCAGCAATTAGAGTTTTCCTTGTACTTTTTTCTCAGAAAATTGTTTCAAGAAGTGAAGTTATAGAATATTATAAAACATTATTTAATGGCGGGCTCGAGAGAAAATTTTCCCAGGTTTGGGGAGGGCTCATAAGTGCTTGTTGTGATATAAAAGCTTTTGAGTTACTGGAAGATATTAAAGAAGTTTTTGACGAAGAATTGATAGAACCCTCTTTTATAAGTCGGGAAGATGTAAAATTTAGTATCCCCCGTGGTAGCAAAGATGAAAAAGTCATATTAAAAGGTACACAGTATAGTTTTATTGAGGATACAATTAAAGAGTTGGAATGGTGGGCATGTTTTCAAGAAAGGGATACTTATCCTCAAAAAGCAAAAAAAGGCAGCAATATAAATAAAAATAACAAGAAAAGAAAAAATAAAAGAAAACAGGCAAAGGCCTCTAAAAAGAAACAAAGAAAAAAATAGCTGAAAATTTACGGGAGTATATGGTACAAAATAAAGCTTTCTTCCAGAAAGCATGGTCAGGTAATAAGTTTACATGTCTCTTATATAAATCCATGGAGCTGATATTGTCAAGGTAGAATTTTAAGTGTATATACTTTAAAATAATAAACTTATAAGACAAATAGAATTTTTAAAGAATGGGGAATAGAATGTGAACATAAATGATTTTGAGAAGCACATAGGTAAAACAATTTTAGACAGGGGATATGATTATTATAACAATGGAAACATAGTCGAATTCCATAAAAACGGGAATAGTGAATATGTTTTTCTTGTAGAAGGAAGCGAAAAATACCGGGTAGATATAAAAATAGATGAAGGTGGAGATATACTGTATTCAAATTGCGACTGCCCTTATGATTTTGGACCTGTATGCAAACATCAAGCTGCAGCTTATTTCAAGCTGAATGAGATATTAAATGGAAAATCAACTGATAAATTCAAGAAATATGAAATAGAACGCAAACCTGAAGTAAAAAAAATGTTGGAAAACTTTTCAAAAGAAAAGTTGATGGATATTATAGAAGATATAGTTGAGGATGATGATAATTTAAAGAACAAAATAGTTTTTAAATATTCACCGGTTGATAAAAAACAGGAAATCAGCAGATGTAAAAAACTTATGAATTCGATAGTACGAAAATACAAGGGAAGAGATGGTTTTATTTCCTACATGGAAGCCTGTGATTTTGCCAGCGAAATGGAGGTTATACTGAAAAGAATAAAAGAAATATGTGAAATTGGCAATGATCCTCTGATTTCATTAGATATTGCCCTTATGATTCTGCGTGAATCCGTGAAAGCTTTCCAATATGCAGATGATTCAGATGGAGATATAGGAATGCTTGTGTCGGAGACAATAGAAACTATAGGTAAAATTGCACGTTTTTCTAAAGATGTAGATACAAGAAGAAAAACATTTAAAAAATTACTGAAAGAAGCTGAAAATAATATTTTTGATGGCTGGGATGATTATAGAATTAATTTGATTCAAATCTGTTCCGGGTTTGCAGATAATGAGGAATTTAGGAATCAGCTTAAAATCAAAATAGAGGATTTGCTCAGCAGCATGCCCGATAATAGCTACAATGAATATGGGGTTGAAAGAATGCTGTTGATACTGTTTGATATTATAGATAAATATGGTACCAAAGAAGAATCTGAAAAGTTTATAGAGAAAAATATTGGATTTTCATCTTTCAGAAGAATACTTATAGGCAGGTTCATGAAAGCAGGAAACTATTCAAGAGTTATAGAACTGGCACTTGAAGGTGAAAAACAGGACAAAAATTATGCTGGATTAGTATTGGAATGGAAAAAGATAAGATACAGGGCCTATAAAAAACTTTCATTGAAGGAAAAACAGGAGAAACTGGCAAAAGAGCTATTATTTGATGGTAGGTTTGAATACTATGGAGAGCTTAAAAAGCTAAATAACGGAAATTACAAAAACTTTTACAATAATATCAAAAGAGAAATAAAAAACTGTAAAAACTGGCAGGCAAAAAGTGTTTACCTTGAACTTATAGTTCAAGAAAAAGATATTGATGAATTGATGAAATATGTTAAAGAAAATCCATCCAGTATAGAAGAATATGCCTACTTGCTTATTGATAAACACAGAGAAGAGGTTATAAAATTATATGAAAAAAATATCCGGGAAAGTGCAAGAGAAGCATCAAACAGGGTGCAGTACAAAAGAGTTTGTAAAATTATAAAGAGATATAAGAAGATAGCCGGTAAGGAAAAGGCAAAAGAAATTATAAATGTGCTGGGTACTATCTACAGGAGACGGCCGGCATTTCTTGATGAAATGGGAAAGATCAAATGCTGATGATCTTGATGAAGATGAAAATCAGTTTTTAAGAACTTTTGGAAATAGAAGAGCTTTTGAAAATTGAAGCAGACTTTTCTAAAATAAAACCAAAATAAGGGTCAGTTAAAGTGATTTTATCTGCTTTAACTGGTTTTTTTATTTTTTGTCAAAAACTTTTATTGGTACTGACAGTCCATGTCATTGTAGTTGTATATAATAAAAATATAGAATACAAACATTAAAGGCGGGGTATTGTGTGGATTATGAGGATATGGACAGGGAAACGCTTATCAGGATTTTACGGGAAAAGGACACTGTGCTCGAAAAATTGTATATGGAAAGGGAAAAATTGAATTACTATGCAAGTACAGATGCTATGACTGGAGTGTTGAACAGAAGATCAGGTCTGGAGATGCTGAATAAAGAACTTAATTTGTCAAGGATAGGCAATAAAAATCTTGTTGTCTGCTTTGTTGATGTAGATGGATTAAAAATAGTAAACGATAACTTTGGACATCAGGAAGGCGATAAGCTTTTGATAAATACAGCTAAAATACTGAAAGACAGTATTAGAAAAACTGATTTTGTAATTAGAATGGGCGGGGATGAATTTCTAGTGATATTTCCAGGCGCTGCAATGGAGGAAGTTCATAAAATTTGGCATAGAATTGAGGAAAAATTAAAGGAATACAATGAGAATAATGAAAATTATAATTTTAGCTTGAGCTGTGGATTTTGTGAGTGCAGGAAAGGAATGCAGTGTGGAATGTCTGTGGAGGATTTAATAAAAAATGCGGATTTTGAAATGTATAAGAAAAAATTGCAAAAAAAGAAGGAATTATAAATATATATGTATAATTAGTTAATAAAATGTTAACAAAATATAAGGAAGGGCACATATATATGGAGAGATTTAAAGCAGATGTAGTACTGTCTATATACAATCAATTAAAAGAAGGAAAAGTGATTGTAAAGAATGATGTAATAGATAAATTCAATATCAATGAAAGAACTTTTTACAGATATATAAAAGACATAAAGAAATTTGTAGAAGACCAATCTGACGGCGAGCTAATGGGAGAAGAAATTGTATCAGACAGAGAAAAAGGCGGATATATCTTAAAAGGCGGGCAGGAGAAAAATCTAAGCGAAAAAGAAATACTGGCAGTTTCCAAGGTGCTTTTAGAGAGCAGAGGTTTTATAAAAGCGGAAATAAAAGATATAATTTACAAACTTCTTGATAATTGCATATCTAAGGACAGGGAGAATATCAAATACATTATAGGCAACGAGCTCATGAATTATGTTCCTCCAAAACATGGGAAAAAGCTTTTGGATAAGCTTTGGAAAATAAGTGCTGCAATAAAAGATAAAAATATACTGGAAATTGGGTATTTCAAAATCGGCACAGGAGGAAAGGTAGAGGAGGAGACTTCAAAAAGGACCTTGTATCCTCAGGGTCTGTTGTTTTCTGAATACTATTTTTATCTTATAGCTTTAATAGAAGGTAAAAGTTATGAATATCCTGCCATCTACAGGGTGGATAGAATTGAAAAACTAATTGTTACAGACAGGAAATACAAGGTGGATTACAGCAAAAGATTTAAAGACGGGGAGTTCAGAAAATTAATCCAGTTCATGCAGGCAGGGGAACTGGAAAGAGTGAGATTCAGGTACACAGGCAGATCCATAGAAGCAGTTTTAGACAAACTGCCTAATGCCAGAATAGCAGAAGAAAAAAAAGGTGAATACGTGGTGGAGGCCAGGGTGTTCGGGAAGGGAATAAAGATGTGGCTTCTGAGTCAGGGAGATTCTGTGGAGGTTCTGAGCTCAGATAGATTCAGAGAAGAAATGATAGAGACTATAGACAGAATGAGGAAAAGGTACAGGTGAACTTTTATATGAGAAAATTGAAAGCAAATGATTTTTGATCATATGAAATGAAACCGAAGGAGGTTATTTGAATGGATCATTTAATTAGGGTGAAAGGCACAGGTAATATCAATGTTAAGCCGAATTTAATTGTTATTACCATGAACCTTGAATCACAGGATTATAATTATGACAAGACAATGGAACTTGCGGCTGATTCAGTGGAGATTTTACAAAATGCAATTGAATCAGCAGGTTTTGACAAAGAAGATCTAAAAACAACAAGTTTTAATATAAAAACGCACTATGAGAGTTATCGTGATAATAACGACAATTATAGAAGTAAATTTGATGGATACCTCTGCAGGCAAAGTTTAAAAATTGAGTTTGATTTTGACACAGAAGTAATGTCAAAGGTATTTGCTGCCATTGCAAAAACACAAATAAATCCACAGCTGGATATACAGTTTTCTGTTAAGGATAAATCTGTTATCAGTGAAAAGCTTTTGGTAAGTGCCGCCAAAAATGCGAAATACAAGGCGGAAATTTTAGCAAAAGCATCAGGAGTTATTCTTGGGGATCTGGTTAGTATTGATTACAATTGGAGTGAACTGCACCTTTATTCTCAAACAATATATGAGGTGGAGGAAAATTGTATGGCTGTTCAGTCATCTTATGCTCCGGACATCGAACCAGATGATATAGAAGTCAGTGATACAGTTTTATTTGCATGGGAGATAAAATAATAAATATAATGATTAGGAGGTACACATAATGCTGGACAAGGCAATTCTAATAGCTGCAAAGGCCCATGAGGGTCAGGTTGATAAAGGTGGACAGCCATAATATATACTGCATCCTCTGCGGGTGATGTTTTCAAGAAAAACTGAAATTGAAATGATATGTGCAGTGCTTCACGATGTAGTAGAGGATAGTGATATCTCACTGGATTACTTGAGAAATCAAGGATTTTCCGAGGAAGTACTGTCTGCACTGGATGCTCTCACCAGGCGAGATGGCGAAACCTATGATGAATACATAGGCAGGATTGTAAAAAATAAAATAGCCGGTCATGTAAAAATGTGTGATCTATTCGATAATATGGACTTGTCGAGGATAAAAAATCCTTCAGATGCAGATCACGAGAGGGTGAAAAAATACCGTAAAGCCGAAGATAGGATATTTGATGCTCTTGATGAAAATGAAGATGGATAATTCATCAACACCAAGGAAATTGAAATAGATAGCTGTGTATCAGTGCCGGAAAACTGTTCAGAAGATGAATTCTGGGATAAGTTTATAGATTTTATTGAGAGAAATTACTGGTCATTTGGCGGCGGCATAAATGAAAATAAGTGATTTTTAGTATATGGAAAGGAGAGAATATATGTCTGATTATAGAACACAAAAAAATTTCTATATTTAAGGAGCTGAAATTGTAAGGATAGAATTTTAAGTGAAAATTTAAAAATAGTAAACTATGATGATAGGATGTGTTAATCTTATGAATGAAAGCTATTCTGAAGTAAAATTTGAAACTGTAAAAGATGAAGAATCAGATTCACTCAATATTATTGCTTCATTATTATTGATAGATATGGAAACTGAAGAAGAAAAATCAATTGGATATGCAGATTTATACCTTTTTAATGAATGTATGGTGAATTCTTGGAATGAGTTAATTTATAATGCAGATGCAATATCAGGTGATGTTTTAGAAGTAGTAGATATATTAAGTAAGGCTAAGGACAATGAAGAAATATATGGTCTGATTGCAGTGTTGGATCATGTGGACATAGATAAAGAGTGTAGAGGGAAAGGGTATTGTAGTGAATTAGTTGATAATATATTAGAATATTTACAATATATAAATGCCAATTACATAGGATTAATTCCTGCAAGAATTTATGATGATAAAGTAGTACAAAATGAAGATAGGGCAATTAATTATTATATTGAAAAGGGGTTTAAACCAATTTCAAGAAGAGTGGGCGGAAATGTAGTAATGGGTAAATCATTATTGTAGTTAAATTACGACTGATAATTAAAATAATATTTTATTAGGAATAATGAATATAAGTTCAATGATAATGAAGTTATGGAAGCAAATAAAATATCATTAGAGACTTATATTTTTATTTCAAAAACTTTTAAATTTAATTTTTGAGAAGTCGAAAAAAACAGTTGAGAAGACGATATCAATAATATATACTATAAATATATTTAATGTGCTAAGTTGTGCCGGAAAGAGGTGAATTTATGGGTATAAGTTATAAAAGATTGTGGAAATTATTGATTGATAAAGATATAAAAAAAACTAAAATGAGAGAAAAAGTAGGAATTAGTACCAGTACATTATCCAAATTGACACGAGATGAATATGTATCTCTTGATGTATTAGTCAGAGTTTGTTCTTATCTAAAATGCCAGATTAGCGATATTTGTGAAGTAATATATGAGGAAAGGAAAGATAAGGAAGAGGTGAAAGCGTGCAAAACTTAGAATATAGTGCCGGTGCTGTTAGCAAGGGTTTTTGGTTTCAAGAGTTTAAAAAATATACAGAGATGATAAAAATGGGAAAAACTGAAGGAGAAATTAGAGAACTTCAGGAGAGAGAAAATATACTTATGGCATCTTCACCATCCTATGGTAAAAGAATTATTAGTGAAATTTCCAAACGCAGGAAGGTCCTTTCAAAGGAGATTGTAAAATTGTTTTTTGACCTTGATATTTCAAACCAAAAGCTGATAAATCTATTGGGAATAATGATGAACGACAGATTATTTTTTGAATATATTTATGAAGTTTACAGGGAGAATATCATACTTGGCACAAAAGATTTTGAGGACAGTAGTATTCGTATATTTTTTAAAAATAAATCTGAGCAAAGTAAAAAAGTAGCAGAATTTACAGAACAGACAAAAAAGAGATTGGGAACAGCTTATAAGAACTATTTGAAAGAAGCAAATTTGTTGGAAGAAGAAAATGGCATTTTAATATATCATAAACCAATTATGGATCTTCAACTGGAAGCTGAAATGAAAAAGCCATCTTTTTACTCGTATTTTAAGGCATTAACGGGGGTAGCTTGATGAAGACATTAGAAGAGCGCTTAGATCAAATTGAAAAAAAAATAAAAAAAGAAGATTTTAGAAAGAATAAAGGGCTGGGAAATGAGATAGGATATTATATATTTGATTATCCCGCATCGGAGGAGTTAAAGGTTAGAGAATATATCAAATATTTAAAAGAGAAAAATAACCCTGATGTCGTCGGCTATGAGTTATTGGTATATGATTTATATGATCTGATGATTGATTACATAGAAGAGGAAGATCTTCTTGAAGAATGTATTCATATGGAGAAAGAATACGGTATGGAATACCTGGTCTCTTCCGTAGTGGAACTGCTGAATATGGATCAAAATAATAACTTTTTTACCAATTATATAGAAGAAAATACTCCGGAAAATGCTGTAGTTTTTATCACTGGAGTTGGTAAGATATTTCCCTTTGTCCGTTCCCATGATGTATTAAATAAGCTGGGTCAGGTTTTTGATAAGGCACCGGTAGTATTATTTTATCCCGGGAAATACGATGGACAGACTTTTATGTTGTTTTCTGAATTTAAAGATGATCACTATTACCGGGCGTTTCCGCTGGTTATATAATGGAGGGGTATTATGCTAATTAAACATATGTTTTTAAAAGCCATTGATAGGGATATCAAAGGAGTAATAAAAGTCGGGCAAGATGATGATGCTAATGTAAAACAAGAATTAGAAGAATATGTAGTTACCAATGAATTACAAAGACATTTTAGAGATTTTTTCGAAAGCTACAAAAAGGGAATACTTGGGAATACTGATAAAATGGGAGTCTGGATTTCTGGTTTTTTTGGGAGTGGTAAATCCCACTTTCTAAAAATCTTATCGTATTTGCTTGAAAATCGTAAAGTAGATGGTAAGTCAGCAATAGACTATTTTTTAAATGGAAATAAAATAAAAGATTCCAGTGTTGCAGCCGATATGAAATTGGCATTGTCAGTTTCCACAGATGTCATATTGTTTAATATCGATTCAAAAAGTGAAACGTCCGGTAAAAAGAATAAAGATGCTATACTAAGGGTTTTTTTAAAGGTATTTAATGAGAAAATGGGATTTAGTGCAAACCCTCATGTAGCTGATTTGGAAAGACAGTTGAAAGATGAAAACTTATATGAAGCTTTTAAAGAAAAGTATAAGGAAATTACAGGAGATGACTGGATAGAATCAAGACATAAATTTAATTTTTTCAAAGATAGAGTGGTTAGGGCTTTGTCAGAGATTAAATTTATGAGTTTAGAGACAGCTAAGGATTGGGCAAGAAGTACGATAAGACCCTATGAGGTAAGTATAGAAGATTTTGCTAAAATGATAAATAAATACTTAAAATCAAAGGGAAGGAATCATCATATTGTCTTTTTAGTGGATGAGATGGGTCAATATATTGGAGACAATTCAGATTTAATGCTTGATCTTCAGACAATAACAGAAGATTTTGGAACTGCCTGCCAGGGTAAGGCATGGATTGTAGTGACTTCTCAGCAGGATATCGATTCTATAACAGAAGTTAAGGGCAGAGATTTTTCAAAAATTCAAGGCCGTTTTGATACGAGATTAAACTTGACATCTGCCAATGTGGATGAAGTTATCAAACTCAGGATATTGAAAAAAACAAAAGCGGCAGATGAAACCCTCTCCGTACTTTATGAAAATAAAGAGACCATTATTAGAAATTTAATAATGTTTGATGATAAAGTTGAAAAGAAATTGTATGAAGATAAAAATGACTTTTGTGAGGTATATCCGTTTATACCATATCAGTTTAACCTTTTAGCCAATGTATTGACTTCCATAAGGCAGCATGGAGCCAGTGGCAAACATTTATCGGAAGGTGAGCGTTCTATGCTGGCGCTGTTTAAAGAAAGTGCAGAAAAGTTGATGGATAGAGAAGATGGTACAGTTGTACCATTTAATATATTTTATGATGCCTTAAATAAATTCCTGGACCACAGTCATTCGGTAGTTATCTCCAGAGCTATGGAGAACAACTATATAAATCCAGATAAAGAAAAAGATAATTTTAATGTAAATGTATTAAAGGCTTTATTTATGATCAAATATGTCAATCAAATTAAAGCAACTGTGGACAATATTACTACTTTAATGGTATCTGATATAGACGAAGATAGAAGAGTACTCAAAGAAAAAGTACAAAATGCTCTGGATATCTTGGTAAGCCAGATGCTGGTTCAAAAAAACGGTGATATATACATATTTTTAACTGATGAAGAACAGGAAATCAATCGTGAGATAGAAAGTCAGGACATTGAAAATACAGATGTTATAAAAAAAGTTTCTGAACTTATTTTTGCAGATATTTATTTTGAAGGAAAAATTAAAGTTCCCAATTTTAAAAATAGGTATTCCTTTGGATTTAATAGAACAGTAGATGACATACCCTATAAAAGTAATCAGATGTTTGACTTTGGAGTCAAAATAATTACTCCAAGGTCAGAGTTAAATGGACAAGATAGTAATTTACGTATGCTGAGCAATGCGGGAAAAGATATATATGTGGATTTGCCTAATGATGCAGGCTTTTTAAATGAATTGAGTTTATCCATGAAGATTGAAAAGTTTTTATCTTCTTCCTCTGCTGTGAATATTTCAAAATTTGAAGAAATAAAAACCATAAAACGGGATGAAATGAGAGAGCATCAGGATAGAGGAAAATTATTTTTACAGGAATCCCTGAAGACAGCTAAATTCTATGTTAATGGCGATTTATTGGAATTAAGAACTAAAGACTTTAAATGCAATTTGACAGAAGCCCTGGAGCGTATAACAACTACAGTCTATCACAAGTTAAATTATATTACATGTCCTATGGATGAAGCAGACATATATAATCTGTTTAAGCAAAACAACTCTAAGCAGATAACTCTGGATGATGGTACTTTACCCAATGAGAATGCCATAAGGGAAGCATTGGATTATATACGTATTCGCACTCAAAATCATACTAAAGTTTCATTAAAAGAAATAAAAAACAAATTCAACGAAGCACCCTTTGGATTTATAGATGCAGACATAGAATGGATAATTGCCAAATGTTTTAAAGATGGGTTGATAAGATTTACTTTAAATGGAAATGAGATTTCCTTGCTAAATGAAACTCCCGAAAAGGTTGTTGAATATATTACAAAACGAACTTACACAGAGAAGCTTCTAATAGAGGAAAAAGAAATCATACCGGAAAATATGAAAAGAGTATTAAAAAATGTAGCCAAGGAAGTATTTAAAATGACTATCATGGCGGAAGATACGGATACTATGGTAATTCAATTTAATAAATTAGCTAAAGAGAAAATAGAAGAATTAGAGAGCATATTAGGTAGATATAATCCAGGAATGGGATACCCAGGTGAAGATACTATAAATGAAGGAATTAAATTAATTCAAGGTACTGTGTATATGGATAAAGCTCTGGATATATTTAAATATGTAAAGAAACATGAAGATGATTATTTGGATTTTGCAGAATATTATCCACCTATAAAATCTTTTTTTGGAGAGAAGCAGCAAAAAAAAGGCGAACAGCAGAAAATATGGGACAAGAGCAAAAGTTATAGTGAAGTATTTGAGGAAAGTAGATCCTATGTGCTTAATAATGAAATAGAATCCATAATCGATAAAATGGAAGATATATTAAAAATGCCGTATCCATACAATAAAATTAAAGATCTGCCTGAGTTAAATGATAGATTTTTAGATATTTACAATAAAATTTTAGATAAAGAGTTAAAACCGGTAAAATTAGAAATAAACGAAGCGGAAAAAAGAGTAACGGAAGTATTAAAACAAAGTGGGTTAGAAAAAATATTTCACAATAAATTTAGCAGTGCTTTTTCCAATCTTATCAAAAAAGCCGAATCATGTAACAATGTAGCTAAGGTAAATGGTTTTAGAATAGAAGCTGACAAATTGAAGATGAGATTTCTAGATGAAATCGCCAAAGAACAAGAACATATTGCAGAAAAAGAAAGAGCTAAAAAAGCAATGGATCAAAATGAAGCAAACAAAGTTGTAAAGCCCATAAAAAAACAGTTCAATATAAGCATTAAGGATATAAATCCATCAAATTCCTGGCAGATAGAAAATAAAGATGATCTGGAGAAATATCTGCAGGTTCTAAAAATAAGATTGGAAAAGGAAATTAGGGAAGATACTATATTGAATGTTGAGTTTTAGAGGAGGATATTAATTATATGGATAAGACCGTGTTGAAAAAATTTGCCATGGATGCAAGAGATAAGCTGATGAAAGATATTAAAAGTAAAGCAGCAAGGATTGGTATTAAAAAAGAAGGAATAACTGATCATCTTCCTGAATCCACTTCAGATATGTATATTTTTGATATTGGTGCAGTGGAAACCCATAAAATTTATGGCAAAGAAGTAAGGCAATATGAAAAGCTTATTGGAGAGTTAAATAAAAGGAAAGCTGATCAGAATTATAATGCTGTCTACGATAGCTTGGTAGAAGAAATAGCCTATACCTGGTTTAATAGGCTTATAGCTATTCGCTTCATGGAAGTGAATAATTATCTTCCAGATAAAATGAGGATTCTTTCTTCTGGAAGAGAAGGTGTAAATGAGCCGGAGTTTGTCACCCATTATTTAGATACAAGTTTAAACTTTACGGAAAATGAAAGAAACCAGTTAGTTGAATGGAAAATAGACGGCAGAGCTCCAGCTATGGAAAAGATGTTTCATCTTTTGTTTATAAAAGAGTGCAATGCATTAAATGAAAGCCTGCCGGAACTGTTTGAAAAAACAGATGATTATGCTGAACTGCTGCTCAATATATCATACAATGATCCTGATGGAGTAGTATATAAATTGGTTCATGATGTACCGGAAGAATATTTTGATATAGAATCGGAAAATGGCAGCGGCCAGGTGGAGATTATAGGATGGATGTATCAGTATTATAATACTGAACCTAAGGCAATTGTTGATGCAGAAGTCAAGAAAGGCAAAAAGGTTAGTAAAGAGGAAGTACCAGCTAAAACACAGCTTTTTACCCCGGACTGGATTGTCAGATATATGGTAGAAAATTCACTGGGAAGACTTTGGATAGAAAAATTAATAGCCGGTGGTGACAAGCGAAGTGAAAAAGAAATAGCTAAGAAATTTAATTGGGAATATTATATTGCTGAAGCAGAACAAAGTTCTGAAGTAAAAGAACAATTAAAAGAAATACAAAGAGACAGAAAAAATATTCAGTTAGAGGATATTAAATTTATAGATCCTGCCATGGGAAGTTTTCATATAGGGGTTTATGCTTTTGAAATTTTTATGCAATTATATGAAAGTCAGGGATATACCGATAAAGAAGCAGCTAAATCAATTATTGAAAATAATCTATATGGTCTTGACATAGATAAAAGGGCTTATCAGTTATCCTATTTTGCTGTTATGATGAAAGGAAGGCAATATGACAGAAAGATTTTAGATGGAGGGATAAAATGTAATTTACATACTATATCTGAGAGTAACAATGTCAATAGAAAGCATTTGGATTATTTGGGCAGTAATATTTCAGATAAAAAAGCTTGGGAAAAAGTGAGAAAAGAAATAGAAGATATGCTGGATATTTTTGAAGATGCAAAAGAATATGGATCTATATTAAATATACCCGATAAATATGATTTTTCAGCTTTAAAAGAATTTATTATAAATATAAAACCACAGGCACAACTTTCTATTGAAACGATCTACATTGAAAAGACACAGCAGAAGATTTTAGAGATTTTCAATACTGCTGAAATTTTGTCACAAAAATATGACATTGTTGTAACCAATCCTCCTTATATGGGGAATAGTAATATGAATACAAAATTAAGCAAGTATCTTAAAGATAATTATCCTGACAGCAAATCGGATTTATTTGCGACTTTTATGGAAAGATGCAGAGAATTTGTAAAAAATCATGGATATTATGCTATGATTACTCAACATTCATGGATGTTTCTATCAAGCTATAAAAAGCTTAGGAAAAAGCTTCAGTCAAATACTATATGTAATATGGTACATTTAGGACCAAAGGCTTTTGAAGAAATTGGCGGAGAGGTGGTGCAGAGCACAGCTTTTGTAATTAAAAAGATTTCAATTGATGATTATAAAGGAAGTTATATAAGACTTGTTGATTTTAATAATGCAGAAAAAAAAGAAATTAAGACATTGGAAGCAATAAAAAATCCTCAATGTGGATATTATTATGAAACAGATCAGGATAATTTTAAAAAAATACCGGAGATGCCAGTGGCTTATTGGTTGAGTAACAATTTTATTGCAGTATTTGATTCTAAAACAGTTAAAGATTACAGCTTTAAGACTCTAAAAGGGATATATACAGGAAATAATGATAAATATTTAAGATATTGGCAGGAAGTAAAATATGAAGATGTAATAAAAAAAAGATGGAATAAATATTCTAAGGGAGGATTTTTTCGAAAATGGTATGGAAATTCTCAATTCGTTATATATTGGGAAAATAATGGAGAAATGTTGAAAAATGATTCACATGCAGGAGTAGGAGCATCAAAGTATTATGGGAAACCACATATAGTATGGTCTGGAATATGTTCAGAAAAACCTTCATTTAGGGAAGATCCGTTTGATGTTTATTTTGATGATGTTAGTCCTGCTGTTATTTATAATAGTAATAAAGAATTGCTTTTAGGAATTCTAAACAGTTGTGTAGTTGAAAAAATATTAAAAGTAATCGCACCTACTATTCATTTTCAAGCTGGAGACATTAAACAAGTACCAATTAAGGAAATATTATATAAGGATGTAGCAAGCTGCATAAAAGGATTGGTGGAAGAAAACATAAGTATTGAGGAGAAAGATTGGGATTCTTTTGAAACCTCATGGGATTTCAAAATTCATCCATTGTTAGATAAAAACAAGCAAAAACAAGTTCTAAAGACAATAAAGTCAGCATATGGGAATTGGAAAAACTTTGCTAATTCACAATTTGACAAATTAAAAACCAATGAAGAAGAATTAAACCGCATATTTATCAAAATTTATGGCTTAGAAGATGAACTAACTCCTGAAGTCAGTGATAGAGATATAACCATAACCAAGATTTTTGATACTAAGGGTGAAATTTATGATGATATAAGAGGTAACAGATATATATTAACAAAAAAAGATGTTATTAAATCCTTTATCTCCTATGCAGTAGGCTGTATGTTTGGCAGATATTCTTTGGATATAGAGGGATTAACCTATGCAGGAGGCAAGTGGGACGATAGTAAATATATTATTTTTATGCCCGATAAAGATAATATCATATTAATTACAGATGAGGAGTATTTTGAAGACGATATAGTGAATAGATTTGTTGAATTTGTGAAAGCTTGCTATGGAGAAGAAACTTTGGAGGAGAACCTTAAATTTATTGCAGATGCCTTAGGAGGGAAAGGCACACCAAGGGAGGTTATGCGAAATTATTTTCTTAAGGATTTTTATAAAGACCATGTGAAAACCTATAAAAAACGGCCTATCTATTGGATGTACGACAGCGGAAAAGAAAATGGGTTCAAGGCACTTATATATATGCACAGGTACAATGAGGATACCACAGGTAAACTTCGTGTGGACTATCTTCATGAAATGCAGAAAGCTTATGAGAGGACAATGGACAATTTAAAAGATGACATAGTGCATAATAAGAATCCAAGAGAAGTGGCCAAATCGGAGAAGCGTCTTGCGAAGATAACCAAACAGCTGAAGGAATGTAAGGATTATGATGAAAAAATTGCCCACTTAGCCCTTGCAAGAATACCTATTGATTTGGATGACGGGGTTAAAGTGAACTACAGCAAAGTTCAAACTGACGAGAAAGGCAAAAATCTGCAGATACTTGCAAAAATAAGGTAGTTTTAATATTAATGATTGTGCTTGAAATTAACAATGTGTGGGGGGATAATAATGAGAAGGGTTGAAGTGAAATTAAAACTAATTTCACAATTGATAAGCTTTGGAGCAGATAAAGATAAAAAAGAATTTAGAATAACTGAATTAAAATCACTTTTACGCTCTACTTTCAGGGAATTATATTATTTTAAGGATGAAGATGATATGAGAAAAAAAGAAGCTTATTTATTTGGAAGTACGGAAAACAAGGCTCCTGTTTCTATGATATATGAAAAAGATGATAATTCTTGTGAAGGAAAAAGTGAAAAACTTTTTGATGAAGGGACAGAATTTACAGTTTGTTTTGTTGAAAGAAAGAGTAAAAAAGATTGTATGGATTTTCTTGAATTTTATATTAATTTATTGAGTCAAGCTTCAATAATAGGCGGAATTGGACAAAGTTCCAGTATTGGTAAAGGGGCTTTTCGGATTGTAGAAATAAAGGATTTACTTGATAGAGAAAACGAGGAATTTAATAAATTTATTCCAAAAAATTTAGAAGAAGTTGAAAAAATAATATCAGATACAAAGTACAATTATTTAGATGAAGATAAAGAACCTATAAAATTAAGAACAGTGTTAAAAAAAGAAAGAAATATTACATATAGTAATTTGAATAGTTCCTTACAGTATCCTTATGTAATAAATATAAACATAATTCAATTAAATGATTCTCAAAAAATAGGGTATTTAATGAAAGAAATCAATAAATTGTATAAGAAAATCAGGAGAGAAATGCCAAATAATATAGGAAAAGATGAAAACAATTCTGAAGATTCAGAAACAAAAAGATATATTTCTCCTTTCCATTTTTCTTTTGCAGCATCTCAAGATAAAAAGTTTCTAATTATTAAGGAGAAGAATTATAATTTTATTTTTGATAAATCATGTGGCGGCAATGATATTCAAGAACAAGAGATTAAAAGAAATGTTGATGAATTTATTGAAAAAACAGAAAAGTAAGGGGGGGTTATAAAGTGAAATATTTATTGGCTGTAACTTTAGGACCTGTACAATCCTATATAGAAGAATCGGAAAAATTAATGGATCTTAGAAATAGCAGTATGATAATATCCAAACTAATGAAAAATATAATAGAAGAAATATATAAAAATGACAATGAGAGTGAACTGATATATCCCAGATATGGTAGAAGTTTAAACTTTAATGACAATGGCATTAAAGATTGTACCAACTATCTTATGTTTGAGGTAAGCGAGAAAGAAAAATTGAAATTATCACATTTAGAGGATTCTATATATAAAAATATGGGGGAAGAGTGTGACATTGAAAATTTTAAAGAAATATTTTACCTCTTCTGGGCTGTGGAAGCAATAGATGATAAAGACTATTATGATGTCTATAATCATCTTCAGGAATTGATGAATGGAATCAAGCACACTTATGTTTTTAGCAATAGAATACAATCTCAAGAGGGAAAATATCGCAAAGAAAAATGTTATATATGTGGGAAACGTCCTATTTATAAAGACGAACTATGTTCTGTTTGTTTTTACAAAAGAAAATATAATAAAAATAATTATGAATCAAATTATTCAATCGCCATAAAACTTTGGAAAGAAACATATCAAACTAAGCTTCAAAATGCAAATAAATTGTTAAAAGAAATTTTTACGTATGAAGATAAATATTATAGTATATCAGAAATAGAAAATACAATATCGATATTAAAAAATAAAGATAATGAAAACAAGAAATATAAAGAGTTCTTATTTGACTTGAAATCGGAATCAAGGCAAAAGGATTCCAGCAAAGAGTTTTTGATAGAGAAGTTGCAAAAAATAGAGTCAGAGTTAAAAAGTCATTATGAAAGTAAAAATGAAGCACTAAAGGTACTTGAACCTAATTATAAATATGCATTTATTCAATTTGATATTGATTCATTGGGTGATTGGATGAGAGGAGAATTTACTGAAATTCGAAGAGAAGAATTCAAATTATACCAGGAACGGATATCCAGCTTTTTAATTTCATTTGGAGAAAAGTTGAGAAAAGAATTAGATGAGAATTGCAGTGTTATTTATTCTGGCGGGGACGATTTCTTGGCAGTAATGCCAATAGAAATAGTATATAAAGTTTTAAATGATATAGATAGAATATTTACAGAAGATGTTTTAAATAAATTAAGAAATGTGGAAATATATAGGAAAATAACTTATTCAACCTGTATAACAATTGCTCCTTGTAAAACTCCAATAGGTGAAGTTATAAATAAAAGCAGAATTGAATTGAATAATGTTAAGGATAGGTATGAGAGAGATAAAAAAAATGGAGTTGTATTAAATTATATTGTAGGAGGTGGTGCGGCAGATACAGCTTATATGAAGAAAGATAAATTAAATAATTTTTTAGATTTGATAGAGAAATATATAAAAATTAAAAATAATTTTTCCCTGTCATTTATAAGAAAATATGAAAAAGAATTTTCAGGGTTTGCATATAATAAAATAACTAATGATGATTTTAGAAATTTGAGGTATATGAGCACAATAGAGTTAAGCCGTATTATGAAAAAAAGTAAATTATTTCAGGAAGAAAAAACAGAGGGAAAAAAAGAAGAGAAAGAAGCAGAAATACAAGAATATATAAAAGAAATGAAAAGGTTTATGGATTCGTTATTTTATGAAAACTGTATGCCTGTATCTGCCAATAGAAAAAATGTAGATTTTAAAAATTATTTAAATACAATGGATATTTATGAAAGATTATGCAGCTTGCAAGGATTCTACGAAATTACCGGAGGTGATGTAAATGAAACTTTTAAAGTTGAAACCTTGCGATAATACTTTTTTTAGAGAGGGAAAAGTATTTAAAAAAGGATATAACAATGCAGTACAATCCAAGGATATGCCATATCCCTCAGTTTTTTCAGGTGCCATTTTTACAGCACTTTTGGCGAATAATGAACATTTAAGAAAAGAGTTCATGAAAAATCCATCCGTTGAAGAGAAAAGAAAGATTTTAAGAATAGGACAAGTATATTTGTATAATGAAAGAACAAGAGATATTTATATACCTGCTCCTAAAGACATATTTAGAAATAAATATGGAGAAATATATTTTGGAAAATTTGATGATATAGGGGAAGGTATGAGTTCTCTACCTTATAAAAAGGTACTTATGCCGCCCAAAGTTAGTGGGGTTAAAAGAGTATCGAAAGAATTTATTAATATTAAAAATATATATAGGG
>NZ_FXYI02000007.1:0-42946 GCF_900184915.1 Clostridium sp. HV4-5-A1G
ATATATCTATATATAACTTGCATACTGTAGTAAATTGTGATAATATTTTTACTAAATATTAATAAAAATTGTAATGCTTTTGAGAACTTGTATTTTAATTTAAAGTACAATGTTAAAAATGGAAGAAGGCATAAGATATATTATGGGGACTTAGAAAATGTATTTTTGCCGTATTAGGAAGCCATCGGCTTAGCTGATGGTATTTATTAACAATTTTAAAGGGGGCATGGCATCATGAATTCTAGTAATGAATTTCCTTCAAAACAGGGCTTGTATGATCCTGATTTTGAGAAAGATTCTTGCGGAGTTGGATTTATAGCAAATGTAAAGGGTGAAAAAACTCACAGTATAGTAAAACGTGGTATTCAGATTTTAGTTAACTTGACTCATAGAGGAGCAGTTGGTTCTGATACAAAAACTGGAGATGGAGCAGGTATACTTGTCCAAATTCCAGATGAATTTTTTAGGATAAATTGTGATAATTTAGGTATTGAACTACCGCAGCCGGGAGAATATGCAGTGGGAATGGTATTTTTCCCTAAGGAGACAGCTCTAAGACTGCAGTGTGAGGGAATAATGGAAAGAGTTGCAGAAAGAGAAGGCCAGAGGGTTTTAGGATGGAGAGATGTACCTACAGACAATAGAAGTATAGGCGAAACTGCAAGGGGAACCGAGCCCATCATAAGGCAGATATTCATAGGAAAAAATGCAGAAAATCAAATTGAGTTTGAAAGAAAGCTGTATGTAATAAGAAAAGAGGTAGAAAATAAAGTAAAAGAGGTATTAAAGGAAGCTGCAAGAGTTTTTTATGTATGCAGTCTTTCCAGTAGGACGGTAGTATATAAAGGGCTGCTTTTGGCGGATCAGATAAAAAAATTTTATATTGATCTCAATGATATAAATTTTAAAAGTGCCATTGCACTGGTGCACCAGAGATACAGTACAAATACCTTTCCAACCTGGGATTTGGCCCAGCCTTTTAGGTATCTTGGTCATAATGGAGAAATAAATACCATAAGAGGAAATAGAAACTGGATGAGAGCCAGAGAAGGTGTGCTTAGATCCAGGACCTTTGGTAAAAATATCAAAAATCTTTTTCCAATAATAGATGCAGGCGGAAGTGATTCTGCTTCTCTTGACAATGTGCTGGAGCTTTTGTACCAGGATGGAAGATCTCTTCCACATGCGCTTATGCTTCTAATACCTGAAGCTTGGGAACAAAATTGCAGCAGTAAACAGTATAAAAGATCTTTTTATGAATATCATGGTTCTCTAATAGAACCCTGGGATGGACCTGCAGCTGTTTCATTTTCCGATGGTATTCAGGTAGGTGCTACTCTTGATAGAAATGGGTTGAGGCCTGCCAGATATGTAATAACCAAAACGGGATTTGTGGTACTTGCTTCAGAGGCTGGAGTGCTGGAATTTAAAAATGAAGATATTCTGGAAAAGGGAAAATTAAAGCCTGGTGAGATGTTTTTGGTGGATACAGCCAAAGGTAAAATTATAAAGGATGAAGAGTTAAAGGAAAATATATGTAAAGCAGAGCCTTATGAGAAAATATTGAACAAATTGAGATTTAATCTGGATATGTTTGATACTGTTGTGGAAAAAGAACAGATAACCCCGGAAGTATTAAAAGAGAAGCAACAGGCTTTTGGATATACTCTTGAGGATCTAAGGAGAATACTTATGCCCATGTCAGTTGAAGGCAGGGAACCGGTAGGCTCTATGGGAAATGACACGCCTCTGGCTGTGCTTTCAAATAAAAACCAGCTTCTTTTCTCTTATTTTAAGCAGCTTTTTGCCCAGGTGACGAATCCTCCTATAGATCCTATAAGAGAGAGACCGGTAATGTCTCTTCTGAACTATATAGGATCCCCTCAAGCCAACATACTAAATGGCGAGATTGCAAAAGATCCATTTATAGAGATTAAAAGTCCGGTTCTGACGGATGAGGAGATATCAAAGATAAAAAGCTTGAGAAATGAAGATTTTAAAACCACTACAGTTCCAATTACTTTTAAGTGTGATACGGGAATAGAGGGTTTTAAAGCAGCTCTTGATAAAATATGTGAAAGAGCCTCCAAGAGGATAAAGGAAGGATATAATATATTGGTATTGAGTGATAAAAATGTAGATTCATATGAAGCGGCAATTCCTAGTCTTTTAGCGGTTTCTGCAGTACAGCATTACCTGATCAGGGAAAAGACCCGTACAAAAGTTTCAATTATTGTGGAAACGGGAGAAGCAAGAGAAACCATGCATTTTGCCCTTCTTGTAAGTTACGGGGCTTCAGCAGTAAATCCATACCTTGCATATCAAACTATAGATCAGATGGTGAGAGATGGAGATGTAACTGGGATAGATATGAATACGGCAAGAAAAAATTATATACAAGCTGTAAATCAGGGCATATTGAAGATACTTTCAAAAATGGGAATATCCTCTCTTCAGAGTTATCATGGAGCACAGATATTTGAAGCCATAGGCTTGAACTCGGAGTTTGTGGACAAATATTTTGAAGGCACACCTTCAAGAATAGGCGGAGTTGGAATTGATGTAATAGCCAGTGAGGTACTGTCAAGACATAAAAATGCTTTTAATAAGATAAGAAAACCTGTTTCGCAGCTTGATGTAGGAGGAAATTATTCATGGAGAAAAGGGGGAGAATTTCATCTTTTCAATCCTGAAACCATATATAAACTTCAAGTTGCAGCCAGGACCAACAGTTATGATGTATATAAAGAGTATGCAAAAATTATAAATGAGCAGGACAAAAATCTGTGTACCATACGTGGACTGTTAAAATTTAAAAAAGGAAATAGTATTCCCCTGGAAGAGGTGGAGCCTGTAAGTGAAATACTTAAAAGATTTTGTACAGGAGCAATGTCCTTTGGATCCATAAGTAAAGAGGCCCATGAGACCATAGCTATAGCTATGAACAGAATAGGTGGGAGAAGTAATACTGGAGAGGGAGGTGAGGATCCACAAAGGTATAAACTGGATCCTAATGGAGATTCTAGAAGAAGTGCTATAAAGCAAGTGGCTTCAGCACGTTTTGGAGTTACTACAGAATATCTGGTAAATGCAGACGAGCTCCAGATAAAGATAGCACAAGGGGCGAAACCTGGTGAGGGCGGTCAACTTCCAGGAAAGAAAGTTGATAAGTATATTGCACGAACTAGACATTCTACTCCGGGAATAGATCTCATTTCACCGCCGCCCCATCATGATATTTATTCTATAGAAGATCTATCACAGCTCATATATGATTTGAAAAATGTAAATCCTGAGGCGAATATAAGCGTAAAATTGGTTTCTGAAGTTGGAGTGGGAACAATTGCGGCCGGAGTTGCAAAAGCTCATGCCGACTTAATACTGATTAGCGGTTATGATGGTGGAACGGGAGCAGCGCCGCTTTCATCTGTAAAACATGTTGGAATTCCCTGGGAACTTGGCCTATCTGAGACTCAGCAGGTACTTTTGCTGAATAATTTGAGAAGTAGAGTTAGGCTTCAAACTGACGGACAGTTAAAAACTGGTAGGGATGTAATAGTTGCAGCACTGCTTGGAGCTGAAGAATTTGGATTTGCAACTACAGTTCTTGTGACCATGGGGTGTGCTATGCTCAGGAAATGTCATTTAAATACCTGTGATATGGGTATAGCCACGCAGGATCCAGAGCTCAGAAAGCACTTTAGGGGTAAGCCTGAGTATATAATAAACTTTTTGACTTTTATTGCACGGGAAGTAAGAGAATATATGGCTGAACTTGGATTTAAAACCATGAACGAAATGATAGGAAGGGTAGATATGCTGGAGACAAAGGAAGCGGTCAATCACTGGAAAGCCAAGGGACTGGATCTGTCGGCTATCTTGTATAAGCCATATATGCCGAAGAGAATTAAATCCTATTGTGTGATACCTCAGGATCATGGATTGGACGATGCATTGGATTATAAAATTATTCAGATGGCTGAAGGGGCCATAAATGATAAAATAAAAGTTTCCGCAACCATGGAAATAAAGAATGTAAATCGTGCTGTGGGATCTATGCTGAGTGGTATAATTGCTAAAAAATATGGAAGCCGCGGTCTGCCTGAAGATACAATTGTACTCAATTTTAAAGGATCCGCAGGACAGAGCTTTGGTGCCTTTGGAGTAAATGGACTTACTCTGATACTTGAAGGTGATGCCAATGATTACGTGGCCAAAGGGTTATCAGGAGGTAAAATAATCATTAAAACACCTAAAAAGTGCACTTTTGCAGCAGAGAAAAATATAATAGCCGGAAATACTATTTTATATGGAGCTACTTCTGGAAAAGCTTTTATAAATGGCAGCGTAGGGGAAAGATTTGCAGTGAGAAACAGTGGAGCTACGGCAGTAGTTGAAGGTGTAGGAGATCACTGCTGTGAATATATGACTGGCGGAACAGTAGTTATCATAGGTAAAACTGGCAAGAATTTTGCGGCTGGCATGAGCGGTGGTGTGGCTTATGTTTTGGATGAGCATGACTCCTTTTATGACAGGTGTAATTTACAGATGGTTGAAGTAGAAAAGATTTCAGATAAACAGGATATGGATACGATATATAAATTAGTACAGGAGCATTATGAATATACAGACAGTTTGAAGGCAAAAAATATATTGAATGAATGGGATGCCTATAAAAAGAAATTCAAAAGAATAATACCTGAAGCATACAGGTCCATATTGCAACAGACAAAAACAGAAGCAGTTGCTGCTTCTAATATGTAGAGGGGGCAGCATTATGGGAAAAATAACTGGTTTTAAAGAATATAAGAGAGAAAATCCTGAAGAACGTGCTATAGAGGAAAGAATTAAAGATTATAGGGAAGTATACTACAGATTGTCTGAAGATAAGCTCAAGATTCAAGCGGCCAGGTGTATGAACTGTGGGACTCCTTTTTGTAACTGGGGCTGTCCTACTGAAAATATAATCCCGGATTGGAACGATTTCGTGTATAGAAATAACTGGAAAAAAGCTTTTGAAAGGCTCATTCTTACCAATAGCTTTCCTGAATTTACAGGGAGGGTATGTCCAGCTATCTGTGAGGGTGCCTGCACTCTTGGGGTAAATAGGGAACCGGTGTCCATAAAGGAAATAGAATTGAATATAATAGAGAAAGCTTTTGAAGAGGGGTGGATAAAACCCAATCTTCCAAAAGTAAGAACTGGAAAAAAGGTGGCTATAATAGGCTCGGGCCCTTCAGGACTTTCAGCAGCGTCAGAACTCAATTCAGTGGGACACTCAGTTACTGTATTTGAGAGAGAAGATGAGATAGGAGGGCTCTTAAGATACGGAATTCCTGATTTTAAACTTGAAAAACACATATTGGATAGAAGAATAAATATAATGAAAGAGGAGGGCATAGATTTTAGAATAAGTGTTTATGCAGGCAGAGGAAAGTATTCTGCTGATAAATTGATTGAGAATTTTGATGCAGTAGTTCTAACGGGAGGCTCTACTGTTCCAAGGGATCTTAAAATTCAAGGAAGAGAACTCAAGGGAATACATTTTGCAGTGGATTTTCTGAAACAGCAGAATAAAAGAGTTGCAGGCAAGAAATTAATTGAAGATGAGATAAATGCAAAGGGAAAAATTGTAGTTGTCATAGGCGGAGGAGATACAGGTTCCGACTGCATAGGCACTTCCATAAGACAGGGTGCCAAAGCTGTTTACCAGTATGAGCTGATGCCAAGGCAGCCATTGGTAAGAGATGAAACCATGCCCTGGCCTACTTTTCCCAAAACTCTCAAAGTCACAACATCCCACGAGGAAGGCTGTATAAGAAAATGGTGCATAAGCACAGAGAGATTTGAAGGCAAAGATGGGTGGGTGAAATCTCTTCAGGGGATAAAAGTTAAATGGAAGAAAGAAAATGGCAGGATGAAGATGACAAGTATATCCGGTACGCAGTTTAATCAAAAAGTTGACTTGGTTCTTCTGGCCATGGGTTTTATCCATCCCCAACATGAAGGATTGCTAGATGATATTGGTGTAGAATTTGATGCAAGAGGAAACGTGAAGACAGATGAAAATTATATGACCAGCAAAAAAGGAATATTTGCTGCCGGAGATATGAGACGCGGTCAGTCACTGGTAGTTTGGGCCTTAAAAGATGGAAGAAAGGTAGCACGGCAGGTTGATCGTTACCTTATGAATGAGACATCTTTAAGGGGATAATGACGGATATAAATCTAATAATTGTATATTTAAAAGATTAAAATAAATGCAACAAAAATCACTTAAAAAGTTCTGGATAACTCAGACTTTTTAAGTGATAAATAAAAAACTTATTTTAGTAAATTTACAAAAATAATACAACACTAAATAAAAAAGTATATGTTAAAAGATAGCATGATTTTAGATATAGCAAATTTTCAACTGTCAGCGAAAATCACCATTATCTGTTTACTGCCAATTGCAAATTGTACATTGAATAGACAATGATAGCCTGCAGGTAAAATGAAAAATACAGGAATATATAAATATTCAATTGGTTTTAATTATATACACTGATAATTTTGAATAAAATAATTGATTAAATAGATGATTAGTATAAAAATATGGTATAAAAAAAGCAGACAATCTTCCTTATGGAGCGAAAGTCTACCGCGGTACCACCCAAATTATTACTCATACGTCTAACGGCTGTGCCGGCATAGCTTACTTTATACAAATTTCAGCATGCAACTCAGGAGTGATTTTCAGCAACTTTAGCTTCTGGGTTCTCACCAAATCCCCATTCTCTTAAAGCATATTTTTGCCTACTCTTCTCCGTCAAGGTTTTTTATATTTATTGCATATACTATACTATAAAAAAATAGGCATGTCAACAGCTAGTTCTAAAATAGAAAATTTATTTTTTGTATATAATGTAGGAAAAAATAATGCTGAAAAAAAATAAAATTTTTGTAAAAAAACTCTTGACATTCTGAGAATGAAGGATTATTATCGTCACATACACTAAATTTTGATTAAGTAAATTGTTAAAAAGATTTGTATTTTGTATAATATAGAGTATAAAGACAATGATGAGGAAGAGTAAATAGGGAATATTTTTTAGAGAGTGAGATTTTGGTGGGAACTCATAAATACAACTATTGAAGGTAGCCTTTAAGTTGTGAGCTGAACTTTGAGTAGGCTTTACCGGTAATACCGTTATTATTCTGAGTAAAAATTTTGGGTGGTACCGCGTGACCAAACTTCTCGCCCCAAGGAGAGAATGTTGGTCATTTTTTTATACAAAATTTTAGGGTTTCTGTTTTTGATTTAGCTATATGTTTGAATTAAAGCAAAGAGTAGAGGTATGCCAAAATTAATAGTCATAAAATTTGCAATAGTCATAATTTTTGCTTAATTAAATAAGGGGAAACGGCAAAAATAAAATTATCTGGGAGGAAAAATATTATGGAAAAATTAAAAGTTTATTATGATGAGGATGCTAATCTTGATCTTTTAAAAGGAAAAAAGATAGCTGTTTTAGGTTTTGGAAGTCAGGGACATGCACAGGCTTTAAATTTAAAGGACAGCGGTCTTAATGTGATAGTTGGATTGTATAAGGGCAGTAAATCCTGGAAAAAAGCTGAGAATTATGGATTCAAGGTATATGAAACAGCTGAAGCTGTTAAACAGGCTGACATTGTAGCAGTCCTTATTCCGGATGAAAAACAAAAACAGGTCTATGAGGAAAGCATAAAAGATAATTTGTCGGAAGGAAATGCACTTTTCTTTGCTCATGGATTCAACATCCACTTTAACCAGATAGTTCCACCTAAGAATGTGGACGTACTTATGATTGCACCTAAGGGACCAGGACATATAGTTAGAAGAGAATATACACTGGGTGCTGGAGTTCCATGTCTCTATGCAGTATATCAGGATTTTACAGGAAAAGGAAAAGATATTGCACTGGCTTATGGCAAAGGAATTGGAGGAACAAGGGCAGGTGTCATGACCACTACATTTAGAGTAGAGACAGAGACAGACTTATTTGGAGAACAAGTAGTACTTTGTGGAGGAATTGTTGAACTTATAAAGGCAGGTTTTGATACCCTTACAGAGGCAGGATATGCTCCGGAAAATGCATATTTTGAATGCATGCATGAGATGAAGATGATAGTTGATCTGATGTACGAAGGTGGAATAAATAAAATGAGGTATTCCATCAGTGATACTGCAGAATATGGAGATTATAAAATTGGAAAGAGAATAATAAATGAAAATACAAGGGCTGAGATGAAAAAAGTTCTTGGAGAAATCCAGGATGGAACATTTGCGAGAGACTGGCTGCTTGAAAATCAAACAGGAAGACCAAAGTTTACTGCAAGAAGAAGGCTGGAGCAAAATTCCACCATCGAAAAAGTTGGCAAACAACTCAGATCTATGATGCCTTGGATAAATGAAAATCCGGATAATGAATAATTTGATGTAAATATGGTATTTGGGGGCTGTCACTGTCTATTCTCTATTTTGGAGAAGCTGGGGAGCTTTGACAGATGTCAGCTTTCGTATAAATAAAAAGGGGCTTTTAAATAATATAGGTACGTGAGGTAAGAAATAAGCAGTATAAGGCTTTACAGAGAGCGGGACAGAGGTGAGAACCTGCAGGCCTAAACTGTTTATATAATATAGTGGATTTTAATATAGGAGATAGTTCGGTAATATGAGTTTGAGGAGGAATTTTCAAAATGAGAAGCGATTTAGCAAAAAAGGGAATCAAAGGTGCACCGGCTAGGGCACTTATGTATGGAATGGGATTTACAAAGGAGGAAATTGAAAAGCCTTTAATTGGAATAGTAAATTCACAAAACGAAGTTGTTGCAGGACATATGCACCTGGATGAAATAGCGAGAGCAGCTAAGCTGGGGGTGGCCATGGCCGGTGGAACATCTATGGAATTTCCTGCAATTGCAGTTTGCGATGGAATAGCCATGGGACATATAGGTATGAAGTATTCACTTCCGTCAAGAGAACTTATAGCGGATTCAATTGAAGCAATGGCACTGGCTCACGAATTTGACGGACTTGTTTTAATACCAAATTGTGACAAGATAGTCCCTGGAATGCTGATGGCAGCTGCAAGACTCAATATACCGGCTGTTGTGGTAAGCGGAGGACCTATGAGAGCAGGCAGATTGAATGACAGAACACTGGATTTCAGTACATGTATAGAGCAGGTAGGGGCCTGCAGTGACGGTAAAATAACAGAAGAGCAGCTGGAGGAAGAGGTTAAAAGATCATGTCCAGGGTGCGGATGCTGTTCCGGACTATTTACGGCAAACAGCATGAATTGTCTTACCGAAGTTCTTGGAATGGGGCTTCCTATGAATGGAACTGCACTTGCCCAGACCGGGGAGAGAAATCAGCTGGCAAAATATGCAGGTATGTACGTTATGGATTGCGTGAAGAATGACAGAAAGCCAAGAGACATAATGACTTTAAGCGCATTTAAGAATGCCATAACTGTGGATATGGCTATGGCAGGTTCAACCAATACGGTTCTTCATCTTCCGGCAATTGCACATGAAGCAGGTATTACACTTGATTTGGATTTGTTCCATGAAATAAGTAAAAAAACTCCCTGTCTCACAAAATTAAGTCCAAGCGGGAAGCATCATATGGAGGATCTGCATATGGCAGGCGGAATAGAAGCCATTATGAATGAACTTTCAAAAAAAGATCTGATAAATGAAGATGCATTGACTATCACGGGAAAAACCGTAGGTGAAAATATAAGAAATTATAGGGTACTTGATTATGAGGTCATAAAACATATAAATGAGCCTTACAGCAGTGAAGGTGGAATAGCAATATTAAGGGGAAATCTTGCACCTGATGGGGCAGTAGTTAAAAAATCTGCAGTAGCACCGGAGATGCTGGTACATGAAGGACCCGCAAGAGTATACAATTCAGAAGAGGAGGCGGTAAAGGCCATTTTCGGAAATGAAATAAACAGAGGGGATGTAATTGTAATAAGGTATGAGGGACCTAAAGGAGGGCCTGGAATGAGGGAAATGCTTTCACCTACTTCTGCAATAGCAGGCATGGGACTTGACAAGGATGTGGCCCTTATCACAGATGGAAGATTTTCAGGAGCCACAAGAGGAGCATCTATCGGACATATATCTCCAGAGGCCATGGAAGGCGGACTGATAGGTCTTGTAGAAGAAGGGGACACCATATTTATAGATATCACAAACAAAAAGATAGAATTGAAAGTGAATTCTGCAGAAATTGAGAAGAGAAAGAAGAAGTATGTAAAACCTGAGCCCAAAATAAAAACAGGATATTTGTCCAGATATGCAAAGTTAGTAACTTCTGCTAATACCGGGGCGATACTCAAATAGACGTGGAAGGAGAAAATTAGTTGATTAAAAAAATAAGTACCATTTGCAATAAATATTTTGCACTTTTAGTTATAATAATTGCCATAATAGCTTTGATGAGGCCTAATACATTTTTATGGGTGGTCCCCAGAGTGTCACTCTTGCTTGGAATCATAATGTTTGGAATGGGAATGACTCTAAAGAAAGAAGATTTTAAAGAAGTTTTCACAAGACCCAAGGATGTACTGGTGGGTATCATAGCACACTACATTATAATGCCGGCTGTAGCTTATGCATTGTGTGTATTTTTAAAATTACCAAAGGATATTGCAATTGGTGTAATACTTGTAGGGTGCTGCCCAAGCGGTACTGCATCCAATGTAATGTGTTTTATAGCAAAAGGTGATTTGGCACTTTCGGTGTGTATAAGTTCCATATCCACAATTTTAGCTCCTATTTTTACACCGGCTCTTATATTGTTATTGGCAGGAAAATGGGTTGACATACCTGCTGCGGCACTGTTTGTTGATATTTCCAAAATAGTGATACTGCCTATTGTTCTTGGAGTTGTCTTCAATAAGGTTGCAGGCAAAACGGCTTCCAGAGTGGTAAATGTATTACCTATTGTCTCGGTGATAGCCATAGTTTTAATAGTTGGCGGAGTTGTAGGAGCAAATTCCAAAAAGCTTATTACTACTGCTGCAATTGCCATAGGAGCTGTTGTACTTCACAACTTGTTTGGTTTCTTGTTTGGATATCTGGCTGCCAAGGCAATGAAAATGGATTATGCAAAAAGAAAGGCAGTTTCATTCGAGGTTGGAATGCAGAATTCGGCTTTAGGTGTTTCACTTGCCATGAACTTTTTTTCTCCTGTGTCAGCCATACCGGCGGCAATATTCAGTGTATGGCACAATATTTCAGGTCCCACTCTGGCGAGTTACTGGGCCAGTAAATTCAAAAAAGTGGATAAATAGGTTCTGCAATTTTGGTTATGCACAATAGGCAAATATTTTTACTTATTGTGCATAAAAAATATATTGAACTTTCTTATAAAGGGAAGAAAACAGAAAATATACGAGGAGATATAGATATGAAAGTTGCTGAAGCAATCATCCAATGTTTAAAAAAAGAAAATGTGAAGGTGGTATTTGGGTATCCAGGTGCTACGGTTATTCCCATGTATGAGGCTTTGAGAAAATCAGATATTGAACATGTACTTGTAAGGCAGGAGCAGGCGGCAGGTCATGCAGCCAGTGGATATGCCAGGGCTACCGGAAAAATCGGAGTTTGTATTGTAACGTCAGGGCCAGGTGCTTCAAATATTATTACAGGCATTGCTGCTGCTTACATGGATTCGATTCCAATGGTTATTATTACAGGACAGGTAAAATCTACATTGATTGGGAGGGATGTTTTTCAGGAATTGGATATTACAGGGGCTACTGAGTCCTTTACAAAATATAATTTTCTTGTGAAAAAGTCGGAGTATATACCTAAAATTATAAAAGAGTCATTTTATATAGCTCAAACCGGAAGAAATGGTCCGGTACTTATAGACATACCTGTAGACATAATGGATGAAGATATTGATGATTTTCAATATCCAAAAACCGTGAATATAAGGGGGTACAAACCAACTATAGAAGGACATCCTGGACAGATAAAAAAAATAGTGAGTAGAATTAAAATCAGTAAAAGCCCTCTCATATGTGTGGGTGGAGGTGTTATTCTTTCTGAAGGTGAAAGGCAATTGAGAGAATTTATAGAAAAATCCCATATACCTGTTGTTCATACACTAATGGGAAAGGGCGCGATGAATGAGGAAAGTGATTACTATATAGGTATGATAGGAACCCATGGTTTTGATTATGCCAATAGGGCCGTAGATAATGCAGATGTTTTAATACTCATTGGAACTAGAGCCTCAGATAGAACGACTTGCGGCATAAGTCAATTTGCAAAAAAAGCAGATATAATTCATATAGATATTGATCCTGCTGAAATAGGTAAAAATTTAAATGTAAACATTCCAGTAGTAGGAGATATAAAAAATATTTTAGAGAAATTATCTGAAAGAATATGCCCTTTAGATACAACACAGTGGATGTGCAAAATAAGAGGATGGGAAAAAAGTATGCAGTCCCAAAGGAGGGGCACGGAGAAGGTAAATCCCAGATATGTTCTTGACAATGTATCTCAAGTATTGGAAAAGGATGCAATTTTAACTGCAGATGTAGGACAGAATCAAATTTGGTGTGCACGTAATTTTAAAATTATAGGCAAAAGAAAATTTCTCACTTCTGGAGGCCTTGGCACCATGGGCTACTCTATCCCGTCGGCTATTGGGGCAAAAATAGGATGCCCTAATAAAGAAGTGGTAGCCTTTGTTGGTGATGGTGGTTTCCAGATGAGTATGTTTGAGCTTGGTACTATTTTGGAAAGAAAGATAAATATAATTATAGTGCTTTTCAATAATTCAGGACTTGGATTGGTTAGGGAAATTCAAAGGAATAACTGCCTTAAAGAGTTTGAAGTTAATTTTAAATACAACCCGGATTTTATTAAACTGGTGGAATCCTATGGATTGCCAGCGAAAAGAGTAAGAAATGATGATGAATTTAAAGAAGCTTTTCAGGAAGCATTGCATTCAGACAGGGCTTTTTTAATAGAATGTATGGTGGATCCAGGTGAAAGTACATTTTAGAAGGGAGTTGAGCAGCATAAAAAGATATGTACTGTCAGTATTAGTGGAAAATCATTCTGGGGTCTTGAGTAAAATAGCTGGACTCTTCAGCAGAAGAGGGTACAACATACACAGCCTTACTGTAGGGGTTACAGGAGACCCTAAAATATCAAGGATGACTATTGTCTCATTGGGGAATGATCATATATTTGAACAGATAAGCAAGCAATTAAACAAATTGATTGAAGTTATAAAAGTAATAGATCTGACGGATACCCAAGCTGTTTACAGGGAATTGTGTCTGGTGAAGGTATCTGTGGATTCAAACAGTAAATTAATTGTTATGGAAATTGTAAATGCTTTTCGAAGTAACGTAGTGGATATGGATGAAAAAAGCCTTACAATTGAAACAACTGGTGATGAAAAAAAGATATCTGCTTTTATTGATATTATGAAGTCATATGGAATTAAGGAAATTGTACGTACAGGACTTACGGCTATTTATAGGGGAAGTAGATTGGAAAATGATGTAAAAGTGATATAAAATCGAACACTGTTCAAAAAAAAGACGCCGTTTAAGACGTAATATGATAGAAAAATGAACACAAAATTTAAAGGGGTAGGAATGTACAGAAAAACCGGGTGTTAATTTTTGGCATATATATTGTTGTATGATATACTGTATGTATTGTTTTTTAAAACATATAGTATTAATAAATTGGAGGAATTAAAATTATGGAAAGATTTACGCTGCCAAGGGATATTTATTTTGGCAAAAATTCATTAGAGCATTTAAAGGATTTAGATGCTAAAAAAGCTGTAGTGGTTGTAGGCGGGGGATCTATGAAAAGATTTGGTTTTTTAGGCAGGATAGAATCTTATTTAAAGGAAGCAAATATACAGGTTAAGCTTATTGAAGGAGTAGAACCGGATCCATCCGTTGATACTGTCATGAAGGGTGCCAGGATCATGAGTGAATATAAACCGGATTGCATAATAGCAGTAGGTGGAGGATCACCTATTGATGCTGCTAAAGCCATGTGGATATTTTATGAATACCCTGATTTTACCTTTGAAGAAGCAGTGGTTCCTTTCGGGATTCCTAAATTAAGGCAAAAAGCAAAATTTGTAGCCATACCATCTACCAGCGGAACAGCAACTGAAGTAACTTCATTTTCAGTTATAACAGATTATAAGACCAAAATAAAATACCCTATGGCTGATTTCAATTTAACCCCGGATGTGGCAATAATTGATCCCGAACTTGCGGAGACCATGCCTAAAAAACTTACGGCATATACTGGAATGGATGCATTGACCCATGCAATAGAAGCTTATGTAGCAAGCTTGCATTCTGATTTTTCAGATCCGCTTGCACTTCATGCTATAGAGATGATTAACAAATACTTATTGAAATCCTATAAAGGAAATATGGAAGCAAGAGGGCATATGCACATAGCTCAATGTCTGGCAGGAATGGCATTTTCAAATGCACTTCTGGGAATAACACACAGTATGGCGCATAAAACCGGTGCAGTTTTTCATATACCACATGGGTGTGCCAATGCTATATTTTTACCCTATGTAATAGATTTTAATAAGGGTGCTTGTCCAGAGAGATATGCAGATATAGCTAGAGTTCTTAAACTTAAAGGAGAAAATGACAATGAACTGATAGATTCATTAACGGCAATGATTCGAAATATGAACAGGAATATGAATATTCCTCTCACATTGAAGGATTACGGAATTAGTGAGAGTGATTTCAAGGAAAATCTTGATTTTATATCTCACAATGCAATGGAAGATGCCTGTACTGGGGCTAATCCTGCAAAGGTAACCGAAGATGAAATGAAAAAACTTTTCCAATATATATATGATGGGAAAAAAGTAGATTTTTAATATTCAGTTTTAGAGCAGCGGATATATATTTAGCCGCTGCCCTTTGCCGTAAAATTTGTTTGCTGAATTCTATCTGGTGATAGAATTTCTTTTTTGAATAATTTTTATTACCAGACAGCATATGAAAAATAACAGTAAAGCTTTCAAGTAAATGGGAATACTTTTCTTGAAAAGTTCCTGTTTTGATAAATCAGAATAGATTTTATAACTTTTAGAGAAATTTCTTTCTTTTATAGTCAAATCACCTAATGGGACCTCACCCTTTAAAGCTTTTGAAGTGGTATTTGAAAGATTTATGTTCCTCTTTAGCTCCTTTTTATTGAGGTCATTAGCATAATAGGTTACATTTTCTTTAATTTTTATAGGAACTTTTATATTTATATAGGGACCTGTAAAATACAGAGGTCTGTATTTTACAATCTCTTTTTCAATTATGGAATTCTTTTTATATAAAATACTTCTTGGCTCATTATAACTCCAGTTTATTATTTTTTCCATATCATTGAATACATAGGTATCTTTAGGATCGTATATTGAGTTCATTACTACTCCTAATATCTGTCTTCCGTTTCGGCTGTATATAGCCACAAGACACCTCCCAGCAGGTACTGTGTACCCAGTCTTGCCTGCAATACAGCCGTCTTTTCCCAATAGCTTGTTTGTATTTTTAATGGGGAAAGTAAGTCCACTGGAAGTTTTTACTGTAGTCTGGTAAGTTCCCATGGTATTTTTTATCCAGGAGCTTTTAAAGGCCTCTCTTGCAATTATGCTCATGTCATAGGGCGTAGAATAATGATCTGGATTATGCAGGCCATTTGGAGTAACAAAATGGGTGTTTTTCAAATCAAGTTTTTTTATATATTCATTCATTTTTTTGGAAAAATCACTTGCATTTTTGGATATATTTTCTGCAATTACATAGGCCAGATCGTTGGCTGAGTGCATCAAAAGCCCGCTCATTACATCCTTTGCAGTCATTGAATCTCCTACCTTAATAGGATGGATGTCTTTATTTAAAGAAGAAGTGGGTTGATTTTTGGCATCCTCAGTATAAGCCAGCATATCCTTTGGCTTTTTGTTTTTTTCAAGCAGAATAGCTGTGAGAAGTTTTGTAGTACTGGCTGGATACACTCTTGTATCAGGGTTTTTTTCATATATTATTTCATTTGTTTGCATGTCTATTGTTATAGCCGCTTTTCCGTAAATGTCGGGTTTTGGATTTTTAGTTAAGTCAGCAGCAGATACTTTGTAATTTAAAGAAAATATAAATATGAAGAGATATAATAGTATGTTTATTCTATGCTTCAAAGTGCATCACTCCACTTGTCCAAAATTTATCCGAACGCTACCAGTGTTAATACTTCAACTTCTTAAAGCTCACGATAAGCACTGCTATGCGCCGGGATAAGTTCTTCTAAAGTTCAGATGGAGTAAGTATTCTTTATAAGCAAACTCTATCTGAACTTAAGAATCACTTGATATGTATATTTTATCTAAAACATATTATATAATTAATTATGACATTTTAAAGTATATCATTAAGAAGTGTATTTTACAATTGAGAACTATTGTATTCTAGGAGGTATTGATTTGATAGAAAGAATTGAGCATATATTTAGAGGTAGAAAAGGAAAAATTATGGGGGATTTTAGTAAAAGCGCAGTGGCAATTCCCCTTTGTGAAGAAGAAAAAAGATTAGATATAATTTTTGAAGTAAGGGCCTTAAATTTAAAGCATCAGCCGGGGGATATATGTTTCCCGGGAGGAAAAATGGAAAAAGGTGAAACTCCTCAGGATACGGCTGTGAGGGAGACCATGGAAGAATTAAATTTAAAAAGAGAAGATGTAGAGGTTATAGGTGAAATGGATTATGTTGTAACGCCCTATAATTTTATAATGTATCCCTTTGTATGCAAGGTGAGTAAGAAGAATATAATTCCAAGCAAAAGTGAAGTGGATCATATCTTCAAGGTGCCTTTAGAATTCTTTATGGAAAATACTCCTCTTGTCTATGAAATGCCTGTGGTTTCAAAACCTGGAAAGAAATTTCCATACAAGCTTGTGGTAAACGGGAAAAACTATAAATTTAGAAGTGGAAAAATAACAGAATACTTTTACCAGTATAGGGAATATGTAATTTGGGGATTTACAGCCTATATAGTAAAAAAATTTGCAGATATGATAAAAAGCAATTTTTAAAGGACTATGAGGATATGAAAAATGAAGATTTTCGACTTTTGCCGAAAATCTTCCAAATAATAAATTGAGCTGAACCTATTCATCGTAGGTATCAGAATATTTTCCAAGTAAGTGATGTTTTAAATCCCAAAGCTTTTTGGATAGATCTACATAATAATGATGGGGATTTTCAAACCTCAGTGTTTCAGGCCAAAGTTTAGAAGTTTCCTCTTGTACTAGAGCTTTAATATCTCTTACATCTGGACTTTCATATATAAGGTGTCCCTTGTCAAATATTTTTACCATCAATTCTTTAACATAATAATTTTTTATTTTTTTCCTTTTCCAGGTAAACACAGGATCAAATATTTCCAGAGGCTTATCTGTATCTATTTTTTCATCATGTAAAGCCACCAAATCTGCAATGGCTTTATTCTCCTCTTTATTGTAAATTCTATATATTTTTTTAAATCCAGGATTGGTTATCTTTTCTTCGTTTTCACTTATCTTTATTTTAGGTATTATATTTTCATTTTCATCCTCTATAGCGGATAATTTATATACTCCTCCAAATACAGGCTCCGATTTTGCAGTTATCAACCTTTCACCAACGCCAAAAGAATCTATACAGGCACCCTGGCTAAGTACATCTCTTATGATGAATTCATCCAGAGAGTTTGAAATAACTATTTTTACCTCTGAAAGACCAGCTTCATCCAATATCTTTCTGCATTTTTTGGTCAAATAGGTTATGTCGCCGCTGTCAATTCTTATGCCCTTTGGTTTGTAACCGTTGGGGATCAAAAATTCTTTGAAAACCTTTATTGCATTGGGTAAACCTGATTTCAGTACATTGTAAGTATCTATTAAAAGTATACAATTATTTGGATATACTTTTGCCCAGGCTTTAAAAGACTCGTATTCAGAAGGAAATAGTTGTATCCAACTGTGGGCCATAGTTCCAACAGCTGGTATTCCAAACATTTGGTCAGCTATAGTACAGGCTGTGGAACTACAGCCGCCTATAACTGCAGCTCTGGCACCATACATTGCTGCATCGGGACCCTGGGCTCTTCTAGAGCCAAATTCCATTACAGGTCTTTTGCCTGCAGCTTTACAAATTCTATTTGCCTTTGTGGCAATCAAGGTCTGGTGGTTTATAGTCAAAAGTATCATGGTTTCAAGGAACTGGGCTTGAATGGCAGGACCTCTTACAGTTACAAGAGGTTCACCGGGAAATACTGGATTTCCTTCTGGTACAGCCCACACATCACAGGAAAATTTAAAATTTTTAAGATAATTTAAAAATTCTTCTGAAAATTGTTTTTTGGTCTTTAGATATTCTATGTCTTCCTGGGAAAATTTTAAATTTGATAAGTATTCTATAATCTGCTGAACTCCAGCCATAATGCAATATCCTCCATTGTCCGGGATACGCCTGAAGAACATGTCAAAATAAGCTATTTTATTTCCCATATTGTTTTCAAAATACCCATTACCCATGGTGAATTCATAGAAATCTACCAGCATAGTAAGATTCCTTCCATTTGTAATGTCAAAATTTTTCGAGCTTTTCATAATAAAAATCTCCTCTATTTATGTTTTAATTTGGGTAATTGTGAACAAAATTATGTATATACATATTGTAATACTTAACATAAAATATTACAAGGATTATGGGATTCAATAGGTTGATTACAAATGTGAGGAGTAGATGCAATGGAATATAATTTAGATATAAATCAAATAAGGGCGGTACATAGTGAGCTAAAAAATGTAATGATCTGTGCGCCACCGGGTTCAGGCAAGACGACGGTTATTATAAATAGGGTGAATTATTTAATAAACACTAAAAAGGTTGATCCAGAAGACATATTGGTGATAACTTTTACAAGATCCTCTGCTTTTGACATGAGAAACAGGTATTTATCAATTTCAAATACAGAAAATATACCTTTCTTTGGAACTTTTCATTCTCTGTACTATAATATACTGAAAAAATACAGAGGTAAAATAGAAATGATATCATTGCCAAAAGCATGTCAATTAGTCAAAAATGTACTCGTATCATATTTGAATTCCATAGGTGATGAAAAAGTAAAAGAAATTTTAAATGATATATCTCTTTTAAAAAATACAGGATATAATATAAAAGACTTCAAGAGTAAATCAGACAAGACTGTATTTGTGGAATGTTTTAATAAATATGAAGAATATAAGGCAGTAAATGGTTTAATGGATTTTGACGATCTTCAATTGAAAGTTAAAAAAATTTTTCGAAAAGATAAAAACATTTTGGACTATTACAGAAAAAAATTCAAATATATACTGGTGGATGAATTTCAGGATTGTGACAAAGTGCAGATAGAAATTTTACAATTAATCGGCAGGTATAATTATCTGTTCGCAGTGGGAGATGAAGATCAATGTATATATTCCTTTAGAGGTTCCAGGCCTGACAGCATGGTGGATTTTAAAAAATACTTTCAAGATGGAGAAAAGCTTTTTTTAAAAATAAATTATAGAAGTGCAAAGAATATAGTTGAAATGTCCAAAAGTGTTATATATAATAATAAAAATAGAAATTTGAAATCTATTTGCAGTAGTAGACAGGAAAATGGGGAAATTGGTTTTAAGATATTTCCAAGAGAAAAAGAACAGGCTTACTATGTGGCAAAATCCATAGAGAAGCTTGTAGATAAAGGTAGATATGGACACAAAGATATTGCCGTACTTTATAGAACCAACATAGAATCAAGAATTCTAATAGATGCCTTTTTGAAATACAATATAAAATTTAAATTGTTGGATGTACAGTATAATTTTTTTGATCATTTTATATGCAGGGATCTAATAGCGTATTTTAAATTTTCTGTAGATATGTGTGATAAAGAAAGTTTTATGTCTATTATAAATAAACCTTTTAGATATATAGGAAGGGTAAACATAGAAAAGGTGAGAAGAAACAAAGTAAGTGAAAACTGCTTTGAAATTTTAAGAAAAATAGATGATATTCCCATTTTTCAGCTTAAAGTTCTGGATGATCTTCAGAAAAAGATGAAAAAACTGAACAAAATAAAATTAAAGGATGCTGTGGAATTCATATTAAATAAGGTGAATTACCTGGATTACTTAAAAGTTTACTGTAGTAAATCAAACAGAGATTTGGAAGAATTTCAGCATATCTTACGCGAATTCAAAGCTTCTTGTGAGGATTTTGACACAATAGATGAGTTTTTAGATCATGTAACTAAGGTGAAAAACACTATAGAGCAGAGTGCTAAAGAAAAAGACAGGGTCATATTAAGTACAATTCATGGTGTGAAGGGAATGGAATTTAAAAATGTATATATAGTAAACTGCAGTGAAGGACTTTTGCCCCATGAGAACAGCATTGAGAATAATCTCGAGGAAGAAAGGCGCTTATTTTATGTGGGAATTACAAGGGCCATAGATAATTTGAGTTTGTGCTGCAGCAGTACCATAAGGGGAAAAACAGTTCAGGTGTCCAGATTCATAAAGGAGTGCGGTATATTTAGTACATATGATTATGCTGAAAAGTTGCATTTAAAAATAGGAGATGCTGTAGTTCACAAATTATACGGAGGAGGAAAGATAGTCGATAAAAAATATAATTCCATAAGTATACTATTTTACAATAATATAGAGAGGGAATTTAAATGCTGTGCACTTTACAGCAGCCAATTGATAGAGAAAAAACAAAAAGCTTTGTAGTAAACAGTATAAATATTATGTAAATTAAAATAAAATGTAAACTAAAAGGAGAAATATATAATGACAAAAGCAGCAACTAAAACAGGAACAGATCCGACAGCACTTGTAGCTATTGAACAATATTTTCCTGAAACAGAGCGTATTATCGACGATAACTTGGCAGATCAAATACTACCCTCTGGAAGAGGTTTTTTATGGATGATGCATCTTAACTCAGTTAGAAATTGGATGGTGCGAATTACTGAGAAAAACTTTCCTGGTCTCTGGAGCTGTATGATGTGTAGAAAACGGTATATAGATGAAGAGCTAATAGATTCAGTCAATAAGATCGGAGCAGTAGTGAATTTAGGAGCTGGATTTGATACTCGTGCATATAGATTGAAAGAGCTTTCTGATATTCCCGTTTGGGAGCTAGATCAACCCAAAAACATTGAAGCTAAGAAGATTCAACTTGGCAAAGTGTTCGAAACTATTCCATCACATGTAAAGCTTGTTCCAATAGACTTTGACCATCAAGATATAAACACTAAATTGAAATCTCATGGGTATTTGGCAGATAAACGAACATTTTTCATATGGGAGGGTGTTACACAATATTTAACTGAAGAAGGTATTAGATCAACATTTGACTTTCTTTCAAAAGCTGCACCGGGAAGTCGTCTTGTTTTCACGTATGTTCGTAAGGATTTTATTCAAGGTCAATCTAAGTATAGATGGGACAAGATATATGAAAAATATGTGATAAATAAGATCTGGATTTTTGGAATGGAGCCGGTAGAATGGCCTAATTTTCTAAAAGAATATGGATGGCGGGTGATTGAGGATATAGGTTATGATGAAATGGCTGAGAAATATGTTGTACCTACTGGTAGGAAACTGGCTTCAACTCAAGTAGAGCGGATGATTTATACAGAGAAGCTGTGATACGTTCTAGAGTCCTACAAAAGAGCCTATCTGTATTCTATGACAAAGGCCTCATCTGTAAAAGGTGAGGTCTTTTAACTCTATTCAAATTATCTATAAATATGAATCAAGTTAACGCGAAAATAATATTGCTTTTTAATTGCTTTCCATTGCTTTTTCGATACTTGAAATAAAGTCACTAGCTTTTATATCTAAACTTTTGCAGATTCTAAAAATGATGTTTAAAGTTGGATTTCGCTTCTGGCGTTCAATCATGCTGATATAGGTTCTGTCAACATTACATTCATGTGCAAGATCCTCCTGAGATAATCCACATTTTATTCTGCGGTTTCTTAAAGTTATAGCAAGTGCATTTTCTAATGTCATGTAAACCACCTCTCGGATTTAATTTTAAAAAAAATGTTACAAATTGTCTTCATACTATAATCTACAACAAGCGATTTTTGTGATATAATTTAAAAGTGTTTTGCAATAATTTGTATAAATGTTAAACTTTAATTGTTATTTATAAGAAAGGCAGGTTGAAATTTACGTGATAAATGATAAAGTAAACGATTTGAGAGAGAGATTACATAAATTAATTGAGGAAGAGGCGGATTATAGTGAAATATTAGAGGCAAGTCAAAAACTAGATAAATACATAAATCAGGTTACGAAGAGTACAAGCAGTTGAGAATTTATTGTGATAAATTGATAAAACTTTATAAGCTTAAAAAACTTCTGTTTTTATAATGGAATTCCTTTTAAGAAAGGTTTGTATGATAGATAAGAAATGCAAATAAATAATTGATATTAAAAATATACAGATAGAGTGTTAAAACTATTTGACTAAGTCAACTAGTTTGCTTATAATTATTTTTATGAGAATAAATAAACTAGTTTGGAGTGATTTTATGAAAAATAGAAACTTAAACACAATATCAGAGGTAAGAATTTTTAGTCGATTTTATACAAATGTCTTGGGACTTTTAAATCAAGGTATACTGGATAGTGCATATTCATTAACGGAAGCTCGTATACTTTTTGAGATTAATAAAACTAAAGAATGTACCGCTAATATTTTGATTGATAAACTAAATATTGATAAGGGATACTTAAGTAGGATCTTAAATCGCTTTAAATCGGATGAATTGATTACTAAAGAAAAATGTTCTGGGGATGGACGTTTGAATTTCCTTGAATTGACAGAAAACGGTAGGAATGTCCTATCAAATCTTTCAAAAAGATCTGATAAACAAATTTCTAATCTAATAGATCACTTAGATGAAAGTGAAAAGGAAAGTTTAGTTAATTCAATGGAATGTATTATGAAATTACTGTCTTATGGTAAAAGAGCTTTCAATATTAGATCATATAGAGAAAGTGATATAAAATACATTATTGAAAAACATAGAGAATTATATAAAAAGGAGTTTGGGTTTGGTAATATATTTGGAGATTATGTTGAGAAATATTTAATTGAATTTCATAAAAAACATAATCCGGATTTAGAAAATATATGGATTGCAGAAGAAAGTAATAAATCCGTTGGCGTAATAGCTATAGCTGCAGATAAAACAGATTCTTCTTTAGCGCAGCTTAGATGGTTTTTAATTGATCCAAGTGAAAGAAATAATGGATTAGGTCACATGCTTTTAGACACGGCAATTAATTTTTGTAGAGAGAAGAATTATAAGCATATTTTTTTATGGACTGCTGATGTACTCAAAACAGCCCGTTATCTTTATGGAAATTATGGATTTAAGCTAACTGAATCAGCTGATAATACTACGTGGACAGACCATCTAATTAAAGAAGAACGTTGGGACCTATATATATAATCATTTGCCTTCGATGAAAGTGCCTGCATTTGGAATCTCTTTCAGCAGTATAAATTCTAATACTGTGGAAAGCAGCGCTGTAGAATTTGAAGATCCATTCGGAAATAGGTTGGGCATAACTGATTATACTAAAAAATAATCCATTTAATATAATGCATATATTGTGTATAGAAACGGCCTAGCAGTTCAATATTGCTAAGCTGTTTCTATGATAACCAATCATCATATTATGGTAGGTGAGGAAAATTTAATTGTTGATTTTTCAAAAATGTTCTTTTAAATTTCGTGTCGTAAGATATGGATCATCTGAACACATTACAAGGGACATTACAGCAGCACCATAAATATCAGTTTTCAATAATTTATCTATGTTGCTTTCATTTATACCGCCTATTGCTATAATTGGAATTGAAACATTTTTCAGCATATCTTCCAAAAAAGCAATTCCTCTGGGTTCTAATCCCTTTTTACAATTTGTTTTGAAAATGTGTCCTGCCAGAAGGTAATCTGCACCCTTTTTTTGCACATTTGCCGCCTCTAAAGTGCTGTGAACAGATACTCCTAAAATACCCTTGAATTTAAAATGTTCATTCATATAATCTGCATAATTTGTGTGAAATCCATCAGAATTTACTTCTAGAGCAGCTTCCATATTGCCGTTTATTATAAGAGGTACATTTTGAGGTTCCGTTATCTTTTTGATTTTTTTAGCAAGCTGAATTATTTTACTACAGTCCAAATCTTTTTCACGTAGAATTACGGCATCTGCACCTGCTTGTACTGAACTTTCTATTATATCAAGCATGTTGTTATTTTTTACAAGTTTTCTATTCGTTACTATAAATAGCTTTTGTTTCATAGTGCTATAGGTTCCCAATCCTTCATTACAGGAAAATATCCTTTTTTGATTATTGCCTGTTTCACCTCTGTTAAGCTTCTTTTATCGGAGTTGTCAAATTGCATTTCACCAGGATTCTCCTGAGTATGTCCTCCAACTTCCGTAGATACGCCTGCAGACATTTTGGTGACACCGAGAGGTATGAGATTGTCCCTCATTTCCCTGGATTCTCTTGTGGTTATGTTGGTACCTGATCTTGGAATAAAGAGTTTAAGTGCAAGCAGTATTTGTACCATGTTTTTGTCACTTATTTCATGCAGATCTTTGAAAAAACCTGCATGAGGCCTTATCCGTGGAACTGAAAAATTCACATCTACTCCAGGAAATTTTTTTTGTATATATGCACCGTGCAGTCCACCTAAAAAAGCTTCTTCTCTCCAGTTATAGAGACCATAAAGCGGGCCGAGACCTACGGAATATATACCAGCTTCGCAGGCCCTTTCTGGTGTTTCAAGTCTGTATCTGTAATTTTTCTTTGGACCTCCAAGGTGGACCTTTGAGTATACTTCCTGGTTGTAGGTCTCCTGGTACATAGTAAGACTATCTGCACCGGCTTCAACAAGTTCTCTGTATTCTTCCTTTTTAAGAGAGTATATTTCCAGACATATTGAACTGAAATATTTGTTCATTATTTTTACACAATCTCTTATATAGGAAACAGGCGAATATTTTCTGGATTCTCCTGTCAAAATTATTACATGTCTGAACCCCATGTCATGTACAGCTTTTGCTTCTGTATCAACTTCATCGAGAGTGAGTACCTTTCTGTTTATTTTATTTGTACAATTATATCCACAGTAAGCGCATCTATTTGAACAGTAATTGGCAACGTACATGGGAGTGTACATGACAACGTTTCTTCCAAAGTATTTAAGTGAAAGTCTGTGAGATTTTTGAGCCATCTCTTCCATATGCTTTTCGGCAGTAGGAGAGAGAAGCGCCAGAAAATCCCATTTATCCAGTTCCTCTTTATCTATTATTTTTTCAATTTGTCTGTCTGTAACTTTTTTAAAAAAGTTTTCATAATCAAAATCTTTTAAATTTTGCACTACATCATAAAAGGTCATTTTAAACACTTCCTATCTTAAAAATCCTGTAAGAGGAGATGAGGCTACGGCGACTTCTTTTTCAACACCGGGTTTTGAAAGAAAAGCTTTCCTTCCTGCTTGTATTGCAAGCTTGAAAGCTTCGGCTATGAGTACAGGGTCTTCTGCTGTTGCAAGGGCAGTATTTGCAAGTACTGCATCGGCTCCCATCTCCATGGCTTCTGCGGCGTGAGATGGCTTCCCTATACCTGCATCCACTACAACTGGTATATCTATTTCGTCAATTATAATTTTTAATAGTTCTTTTGTCTTAAGACCTCTATTTGTCCCGATAGGTGCACCCAGAGGCATTACTGCAGAGGCACCGGCATCTACAAGTCTCTTTGCATCCATTAGATCCGGGCTTATATAGGGAAGTACAACAAATCCTTCTTTTACAAGGGCTTCAGTAGCCTTTAAGGTTTCATAGTTGTCGGGAAGCAAGTATTTGCTATCTGAAATAACTTCTATTTTAACCCAATTTCCACATCCTGTTGCTTTAGCTAAATGTGCGAGCCTTATAGCTTCTTCTGCATTTCTTGCACCGGATGTATTTGCCACGAGTATGCAGCTTTTATCTATAAAATTCAATATGTTGTCATTTGGTTCTGCAGCGTGGATATCCATACGTCTCAGTGCTACGGTTATAATTTGTGCTTCAGAACTTTTTATTATATCAGGCACTATTTCATTTGATGTAAATTTACCAGTCCCAATAAAGAACCTGCTCTTTATTTTTCTATTTGCTATTATAAGTTCATCCATAAATTAAAATCTCCTTTAATTTTGATTTATTGTATATAATGTAAATTATCTAACCACCTCCGACATAACGGATTATTTCTACTTTGGAAGTGCTTGATAATTTTTTGGATTTGTACTGTTCCCTGTCTACTAACTCTAAATCCACTTCAATTACAACGGTGTTTTCGTCTATATTTAATTTGTTTAGTAATTGTGATACTGTCGTTTCGGGGGCAAAATCCAATTCTTCTCCATTTACGGTCATTTTTACACCTCATTTTAAAAGCAATTGGAATCGATGTTCTAGTCTTTATCCCGAAGGATATTTATGTTTTTTCCTTCCATTACCTTGTTCATGTTTCTTACAGCACACATTTTTCCACACATGGTACAGGTTTTTTTATCTTCAGGTGTTGAGCTCTTTCTGTATTTTCTGGCTTTTTCAGGGTCTATTGCAGTATCTAATATTTTTTCCCAGTCAAGTGCTCTTCTGGCCTCAGCCATTTTGTTGTCCCAATTTCTTGCACCTTTGATTTCCTTTGCAATGTCTGCAGCATGGGCAGCTATTTTGGCGGCTATAATTCCATCCTTCATATCCTGCAAATCAGGCAGTCTGAGGTGCTCTGCAGGAGTTACATAACAGAGAAAATCCGCTCCATAAGTTGCAGCAATAGCGCCGCCTATGGCGCTTGTTATGTGATCATATCCAGGTGCTATATCTGTTACTATGGGACCTAGTACATAAAATGGAGCATCATGACACAGCTTTCTTTCAAGCTTCATGTTGGTTTCTATTTCATTAAGAGCCATATGACCGGGCCCTTCTATCATTACCTGTACATTTCTTTTCCAGGCTTTTTTTGCCAGTTCACCTAAGGTCATGAGTTCCTTTATCTGGCTTGCGTCTGTAGAATCATCTATACAGCCAGGTCTACAGGCATCTCCCAGACTTATGGTTACATCGTATTTTTCACATATGTCAAGAATTTTATCGAAGTATTCATAGAAAGGATTTTGTCTCTTATTCAAGTTCATCCAAGCATACATCAAGCTGCCTCCTCTTGAGACAAAATTCATAAGTCTCGGGTTTCTCTTGAATATCTGTGCTGCTTCCAGATTTATACCGGCATGGATGGTCATAAAGTCAACCCCATCTCTTGCGTGGGCTTCTATAACGCTTAAAAGTTCCTCAGCAGTTATATCCTTTAATTCTTTATCATAAAAACCAACTGCATCGTATATGGGTACAGTACCTATCATAGAAGGAGACATAGCCACTAACTTGTTTCTAAATTCTCTTGTTTTCCCAAAACAACTTAGATCCATAATGGCCTCAGCTTTCATGTCTATTGCTTTTTTCACTTTGTCAAGTTCCAGATCTATATTACAGCAGTCCTTTGAAATGCCAAGATTGACATTTATCTTTGTTTTAAGCCCTTTTCCCACGCCTTCTGCACTTAAATTTTTATGATTTTTATTGGCTGGAATGACAGCTTTGCCTTTGGACATAAGGTGCATGAGATCCTTGACATCCATATTTTCCTTTTTGGCTACTATACGTATTTCTTCCGTGACTATTCCTTTTCTGGCAGCATCCATCTGGGTTGTATAATTCATTTTATCAATCTCCTTCTTGATTTTATGGATAAAAAAATAGGGAGCAAATGCTTCCCATAGGATATAAAAACTCTGAATGTTTTTTAAAACAGCGTAAATTTCCCTACGTTGGCATTATCCAAATCAGGTTATAAGGGTAAAAGATAGTATCTTACTCTCAGCCTATCAACATGGGCTCCCCTGTAACATTGTATTTTTAAATAAAAAAAGGAGTGTCTGATGAAAACACTCCTCGAATACACATTTTAAATATTTGCTTCCCTACGGTAGTGTTAACTACATCAAGTTCAAAGGGTCAGGTTTTACCTTCTCAACCGAAACGGTTCCCCCACAAACAATTCTATTTACTTTACATATATATAATAGCACTTATCCATATATATGTAAACATTTTTAAAAATTTTCCACTTGTTTTGCACATCTAATCAATTCGTCAGCCGCCTTTGAGCACAGGGAGGCCAGATCTTCTATGTGAATTTCTTTTGAGGCAGAAGAGTCAAAAAAGATGTTTGCCTGGGCTTCGAATTCTTCATCTGCCAGCCATAAGACCAGTACAACGGGCACATTTGGAAATATGTTAAACTGAAGTGACATATCTCCCAGGCATAGTTTTTTAGCATCAAGTTTTTTCCCGGCCTTTAGAAATAGTTCATCTCTGTTTCCGAAGTATTTGGTAAGTTTGTCTATACCATGGCCGGCAAAAAAATCATAGGTGCAGCCTACACCTTCTATTTCCCTGTAGGGTACCCATTTATTGGTCAGTCCACTTTTGGTGCATCTGCAGAGATAGCTCATGATCAGTATTTTATCCATTATCGTATCGGATTCATAAGATAGATCGTTGTGATTAAAATCCTTTAATGTAATAGAGCCTTCCGGATAGGAAATTAAATATTCCCTGTTAAAGTATTTTAAGGTGAACATATTCTTTTCAGCGTCATATTTTGCTCCACTTTTTTGGACAATTTCTTCCAGGGGACGCCGGCTGAATTTTTTACATAGATCCTTATAACACAGCACATAGTTGTTTTTCTTGTTTCCTATTGTGAAACACCTCTTTTCTATCAAGTATTTTTTGAAGCAGGAGACATGATATTTTAATTATATACTATTTAATATATATAAAAACAGCATTATATTTGTGAATGATAATGCTGTTTTTGTGTTATTTAACATAATATTTTTTGGCTTTACACTTCAAAACGGAAGCCGATTATGAAATTATCCGGCTTCTTTTTTGACTAATAGGCAGCAGCTGCTGCAGGTTGTCTGTAATGAGAATAATCTCCGGGATATCTTGAAATATGTTTTGATAAATTATCGGATCTATGTCTGAAATTGGAAATACTGTTGATGTTATTGTTGTAACTGGAGTTAGTAGTTGTTGTAAATGATTCACCATCTGCTCCGATCTCAGAGGGATAAATTGCGATATTTCCACCATTTGATATCATGGCAACAGGGTGAATTTTGTTGCTGGAATCAGATAATGAATTTCCATTGACTTTGGCCGATTGATATTTTACCTCATCCGCGTTTGCTAGAGGTAGAAGCTGATTGTTCTGATTAGCCGGATCTTCGCTGATCCATTCTGCGGATGTGCCTATTTTCTGCTCATAGGAAGAATCAAGGGTAGTGGATATAGTTTTTGTTACTGCTTCTCCTTTAGGCGTAGTTGCAGTGAATGTTAAATTCCATGTGGAATTCGAAGCCTTGGATATAGTTACACTGATAGTTGAGCCAATTGGGATACTAACTATATTCTGGGCAGCATCGGGCAATTTTTCCCAAAAAACTTCAACTATAGGTTGTCCATTTTGTATCTCCTCTATAGTTCCCATTTGAAGGAGATCTTCAGAATTTACTCCTCCCAAGCCTATCCATTGTGCGGTTGAGGCATTTTGACGATTGGATGTAATATTAGGTACTGTCCAACTTCCTGAAACGCTTGTATAAGTATTGTTCTGGGAAACAGGTACAGCTATATAGCCTGCCCAATTACCTGATTTTTCAGTGCTAGCTGGAAGATTAACCCTATTTATGGTGTTTTGAGGCTGGTAGTTATAAATTGAATGAGTTATATTCCTCTTTGGAAAATAATTTGATAAAATATAGCTGCCTCTGTAAGTATCGCCGAATTGTTCCTTTGCAATTGCAGATCCGGCTCCACTTCCCAATACCACAAATAATGCCAGCAGCAAAATTTGAAGTTTTTTTAAGATGTTTTTCATTGATTAATTTCCCCCTTCCATTATATTTATAAAAAATGAGTATATAAAAACTACTTGATATACAATAGTTTCTCGCTAATATATTACAAAATCGTGGTAATAATATTACCATATTGTAAATTTTTTGCCTTCAATTATATTTATTGTGAAAGAAATTCATTGTTGGTTAAATCAGGTTCTGAATTTACAAGGTTCTGTAGAAGGTATTATTATTTGTGATATAATAATTACTATAAAATTGGACCGCGTAGGAGATTGAGATAAAATATGAAGGATATACATAAGAGGATCGATGAAATATTACCACGGATAGCTGATCCGTATTTCAGACAGAATAAGGGACTTGGAGATGAAATAGGATTTTATATTTTTGATTATGATCCTAAATATGAGCTTTTAATTAGGGATAGAGTTAAATTTATAGAGGAAAAGGCAAAAAAAGCCTATGGGCTCAATATAATCGAGTTTGACCTTTATGATATTATTTTGAACATTTTAAAATCAAAGGGATATCTTGAAAAAAACTTTGAGATGGAGAAAAAAAAAGGAAGCAAATATGTTTTAAATGCAACCAAGAAAGCTCTTAGACTTACATTGAAAAATGATCTTATGGTAGGGTATATAGCAGACAGGATTGGCGGAAGCGATATAATATTTTTAACTGGAGTTGGAAAATCATGGCCTATAATCGGATCATATGGAGTGTTAAACAACCTGCATAGAGTTATAGAAAAACAACCTCTTGTTATGTTTTTTCCAGGCACCTATGATGGAGGCTCCCTAATGCTGTTTAATATTTTAAAAGATGACAACTATTACAGGGCATTTCAATTAATAGATAAGTATTGAATTATGGGGGAGACAAAAAAATGAAATTTATTTTGAAGGATATGTTTTATAAAGAAATAGACAGGGATATAAAAGGTGTTATCAAAGTTGGGCAGGAAGATGATGAAAATGTAAAACAGGAACTAGATGAATATGTTGTAACCAGTGAGTTAAAGAAACACATAGATGAGTTTTTTGAAATGTATAAAACCAGTATACTGGAAGATACGGATAAGAACGGGGTGTGGATTTCAGGATTCTTTGGAAGCGGTAAGTCCCACCTTTTGAAAATATTATCCTATCTTTTGGAGAATAAAATTATAGATGGTAAAAATGCTATTGATTATTTTAGTGACAAGGGATTGGATAATTTTACTCTTGAGAATATGAAACTGGCTGGGGATACCCCGACCGATGTAATTCTTTTTAATATAGACTCCAAATCAGAGGCGGATTCTAAATCGAATAAAGATGCCATTGTAAATGTGTTTAATAAAGTGTTTAGTGAAATGCAGGGTTTTTGTGGATCAATGCCATGGATAGCGAATATGGAACGGCAGATGGTTAAAGACGGTGTATATGAGAAATTTAAAAGATTTTTTAAAGAGATGTCCGGAAAGTCATGGCTTGAATCAAGAGAGGATTTTTATTATGAGGAGGATTCAATTGTAAAGTCGTTATCTGAAACTACAAAGATGAGTGAAAAATCTGCAAGGAATTGGTACAATAAATGTGAAGAAAATTATTCACTTAGCATAGATAAATTTACATCTAGGGTAAAAGAATACATTAAATCAAAGGGAAAAAACCATCATGTTATATTTATGGTAGACGAAATGGGACAATATATTGGAGATAATACAAAACTCATGTTAAACCTCCAGACTCTGGTGGAAGATCTCGGTACTAAATGTGGTGGAAAGTGCTGGGTTGTTGTCACTTCACAGGAGGGTCTGGATGAATTTACAAAAGTAAAGGGAAATGATTTTTCTAAAATTCAGGGAAGATTTAATATCCGGCTTTCACTGTCTTCTGCAAATGTTGACGAGGTAATAAAAAAACGTATACTTAGGAAAAAAAATACTGCCGAAAGTTATTTGAGATTGTTATATGAGCAGAAGGAATCAATAATAAAAAACCTGCTGACTTTTACATCAGATACTGCAGAAATGAAAATTTACAGGAATGAAAAGGAATTTGCAGAAGTCTATCCTTTTATACCCTATCAGTTTAATCTCATTCAATCTGTATTCAATGGAGTGAGGGAACATGGGGCATCCGGTAAGAGTCTATCCAGGGGAGAGAGAAGTTTGCTGGGGGCATATCAGCAGGTTGCGGTGGATTATATGGAAGAAGATACAAGGATGCTTGTCCCTTTTTCCTCCTTTTACAAAACTATAGAGATCTTTCTGGACTCCTCCATTAGATCAGTTGTAATTTATGCAGAAAAAAATGAAAAATTAGATGCCTTTGACGTGAAAGTTTTGAAACTGCTATTTCTTTTAAAGTATGTAAAAGAAATAAAAGCAAATATAGAAAATATATCTACACTGTTGGTAAATAGAATAGATGCAGATAAATTGCATATAAAAAAAGATGTACAGATTTCTTTGAAGAAACTTATGAGGCAGACACTCATTCAGAAAAATGGAGAAGAGTATGTATTTCTCACAAATGATGAACAGGATGTAAATAGGGAAATAAACAACATGCCCGTGGATATTGGAAAAGTCACACATAAGATTTCTGAAATCATTTTTGATGATATATATAATGGCGCTAAATTTTCCTATTCGAGAAGGTATCAATTTACTTTTAATAAAATAGTAGATGACAGAACAATTGGTTCTCAGATAAATGAAATAGGAGTGAGGGTAATAACTCCAAGTTTTGAACTGTCCCGTGATTCCAGTGAGGCCGAATTGAAACTTCTATCTGTCAGGGAAGGTAACGTTATTTTAGATATTTCACAGGATTATTCATATCTTGATGAAATAGAAAACATGTTGAAGATAGATGAGTATCTTAGAATTAAAAGCGGTATAAAATCCAGTGCTGCCGTAGAAGATATCAAGGTAAAAAAAAGCAGGGAAAGAGGAGAAAGAGCTAAAAGGGCTAAATTCTTAATAGAAGGGTCAATGGAAAAAGCACCTATATACATAAATGGAAGTTTAGTAGATATAAATGAAAAGAATCCTATAGACAGAATGAACAGTGGATTGAGAATATTGGTGAATTCCAAATACAACAAGCTGAATTATGTAGAAAAATTTACTAATAGTGTAAAAGAACTTTATGATATTGTGGATAAAAAATTTAACCAGATGGAGATTGCAGATACAAATCCAAATAAACTAGCGGTGGATGAGATACAAAATCATATACAGATCAGTTCATCCAGAAATCTTCAGGTTACAGTTAAAACTGTATTGGCTAAATTTTCAAACCCTCCTTATGGATGGAAGGGTTTAGATATAGCTGCTGTTATAATAGAGTTGTTTAAAAAACAGTGTATCAAGGTGATATTAAATGGGGAGGTAATTAGTCCCAATGATAGGGAAATAGTGCATTATGTTACCAAAAGGGAATATGTTGAAAGGACAATATTGAAGATCAGAGAGAGAGTAAGCCAGAAATATGTAGATACGGTAAGAGATTTAAGCAGGGATATGTTTAATTTTCTGTCCCTTCCCTCTGATGAGGATGGAATAATGGATATATTCAAAGGAGAATGTAAAAATGAGCTCTCTAAGATCAACGAAATGCTTGTTAAATTTTCTTCTAGAACGCGTTATCCTGGAGAAGAGGTTCTGCAATTGGGAAAAAGATTATTTCAGAAAATAATGGAGATCACGGATACAGTGGAATTCTTCAAAAGAATATATGATCTTGAAGAGAATTTTCTGGATTATGAAGATGATGTGGATGATATAAAAGCATTTTTTTATAAGAAAGAAAATGGTGTGATTGACTTTTCTTCTACAGGTGAACAGAAAATTATATTTGACAGAGCTGTGGAAAAACTGAAAAATTATGATGTAAATAAGGAATATATAATAGATGATGACATGAATGTGATTATGAAGAAAATAAGAGAGATACTCAAAATGAAAAGACCTTATTCTCGAATACATGAACTGCCTGTTCTAATAGAAAAGTACAATGACAAAGTAGTAGTACTTTTGGAAGAAAAGAGCATTCCAATAAAAGAATTCATAGAAAAGTGCAGAGATCAAGTTTTTGATGTCTTGAAAACATGCAGCTTCAAAAGTATATTTGAAGACAAGGTAAGAGGGGAGTTTGAAGATCTTTACAATAGAGTTGAAAGTGCGGATAATTTTGCAGTGATAGCTTCTATGTCCGATTTGGCAGAGAAGGTCAAACTTAAATGGGTGAAGATAATAGTTGAAGAAAAAGTTCAAAAAATGCAAAGGAACAATGATAGAGGGCCTGAAATTGTTGTGAAAATAAAGACTCTGAGCATGAGAGAACTGGTGAAGGGTCAGAAAATTATAAAGAATGTCCAAGATATAGATGAAGTGGTGGAGTTTCTAAGAGGTAAGTTGAAGGAGGAACTGAAAGACAATACCATAATAAATTTGATATAACAGATGAGTTAGGGGAAAAGCAGCCGTGGATAAAAATAAGATAAAGGTATTTGCCATATGGGCCAGAGAGAATTTAATAGAGGCAGTTAGTGAAAAAGCCAACCTGATAGGTGTAGGCGGGCAGAAAATAGACACTGCAGTGGAAATCCAGGGCGGATTCAAATTAAATGGAAGTGGAGATATATTCAAGCTTCCGAAGAATCAGAGAGATGCCCTTGTAGGGCAGGTAAGGAAAAGGGGGTTTAAGCCAGTTATGGAGGAAGCCGCCTATACCTGGTTTAACAGATTTATGGCACTTAGATATATGGAAGTTAACAATTATCTTCCCCTTGGTGTGAGAATACTTTCTTCAATAGAGGGAAAAAATGAACCGGATGTACTTTTTAGAATTTCAGAGACAATAGAGGAATTAAAACTTGATGGAGACAGTGTATATGGGCTTCTGGACAGTGGAAAAGCTGAAGATAGAGAAGAAGCTTATAAATACATATTGATAAAACAGTGCAGTGAACTTGGCAGTATAATGCCCCAGATGTTTGAGAAAATAAGTGATTATACGGAGCTGCTCTTTCCGGCACATCTTCTTGATAAGGGTTCCGTGATAGGGAAGATGGTGGAGGACATACCGGAAGATGACTGGAAAGAGGGAGTGGAAATAATAGGATGGATGTACCAGTACTACATATCCGAGAAGAAGGATAAGGTGTTTGCAGCACTTAAGAAAAATGTAAAAATAACAAAAGAGAATATACCTGCCGCAACACAGCTTTTTACTCCTGACTGGATAGTTAAATACATGGTTGAGAATTCACTGGGAAGGCTGTGGCTTGAGGGTCACCCGGATGCAGAACTGCAGGGAAAATGGAAGTATTATATTGAAGAAACCGGGCAGGAGCCAGAAGTTGAGGAAGAACTGGAGAGTATAAGAGAACAATACGGCAAATTCAGACCTGAGGATATAAAAGTGCTGGATCCATGTATGGGCTCGGGACATATACTGGTTTATGCCTTTGAAGTATTCTATGAAATATACAAGAGGGAAGGGTATTTGGAGAGGAAAATACCAAGGCTTATACTTGAAAACAATCTGTACGGGCTGGATATAGACGAGAGGGCAGTACAGCTGGCTTCATTTGCACTTATAATGAAGGCAAGACAATACAACAGGAGGCTGTTTAGGGATATAGAGAAAAATGAACTGGAACTCAATCTGTGCTCCATACAGGAAAGTAATGAGTTTTTAGATGGAACTGGCAGAGAAGCAGTGGAGTACTTCTGCAATTCACAATCCACAGAACACAGTGTACAGCTGAAGGAGGATGTTAAGTATTTAATTGAAACCTTTAAAGATGCCGGGGAGTATGGTTCCATAATTGAAGTTGAAAAGGTTGATTTTGAATTATTAGAGCAGAGACTTGAGGAGATAGCCGGGGAAGATAATCTGATGTTTGCAGATTATAAAAGCATACTTTTAGACAAGATGGGAGCGTTGGTGAAGCAGGCTGAGATAATGGGCAGGAAATATGAAATCTGTGCTACTAATCCGCCCTATTTAGGAAGAAAAGGTATGAATAGCAATCTAAAAATATACCTGGAAGACAAATTCAATGATTCAAAATATGATTTGTTCTCTGTATTTATGGAAAAATTGAGTTCATTTTCAGGTGATAATTGTATATATGCCGTGATCAGTCAGCATTCGTGGATGTTTCTATCATCCTATTATAAATTGAGAGAAAAGATGCTGGATAATGAAGTTACAATAAACATGCTGCATTTAGGTGCTAGAACATTTGATGAAATAGCCGGGGAGGTTGTACAATCTACTGCTTTTGTTCAGAGAAAGTTTGCCAACAGCAAATATAAAGGTAGATACATTAGATTAGTGAATATGTCATCCAGGAAAAAAGAAGTAAAAACGATAAGTATTATAAAAAGTGGTTTTGGAATATATGATTGCAGTGAAAGTGTATTCAAATGTTTACCCGGTTGTCCAATAGCGTATTGGATTAGTGATAATATGAAAAGGTTGTTTGATAATACAGCACCTTTGGGTAATATTGCAGAGCCAAAACAGGGAATGGCAACAGCAGACAATAACAGATTTACAAGGTTATGGTTTGAGGTAAACAGAGATTCTATGGGTATAAGATATAAAAATGCAAGTACTGCAGAAAAGAGTTCGAAGAAGTGGTTCCCATATAATAAGGGAGGAGATTTTAGAAAGTGGTATGGTAATAATGAATTTGTCGTCAACTGGAGGCACAATGGATATGAAATTAAAAACTATAAATCATCAGTAATAAGAAATGAAGATTTTTATTTTAAAAAGGGAGTAACCTGGTCTCTAGTTAGTACTTTTAATTTTGCAGCAAGATTAAGTCAGCAAGGTTTTTTGTTTGATGTAGGAGGCTCCTCAATATTTCCTAAAGAAACTTTTCTTGAATATGTCTTGGCATTGATGAATTCGAAAATTACCTATGAGGTTTTAAAGATAATAGCACCTACAATTAATTTTCAGGTTGGAGATATTAAGAAAATACCATTGATTTTACATGACAATAGTGACATCAAAAGAGACATTATGGAATTAACCAGAAACAATATAGAAATTTCAAAGAATGACTGGGATTCTTTTGAAACGTCCTGGGATTTTAAAATTCACCCACTTTTACTGGCCGATAGCGGAAAGCTCACGGCAGGCAACGGGAATAGGAGAAGTACTAATAACTATCCGCTTAAAACCACCCGCTTATCCGATGCTTTTGATATATGGAAGTCCTTTGCAGACAGGCAGTTTCAGCAGTTAAAGCATAATGAAGAAGAGCTTAACGGGATATTCATCCGTATCTATGGGCTTCAGGAGGAGATTGTACCTGAAGAGGAGGATAGGGATGTTACTGTCAGAAAGGCGGACAGAGAGAGGGACATAAAATCATTTATATCCTATGCTGTAGGATGCATGTTCGGCAGGTACTCCGTTGATGTAGAAGGTCTTATATATGCGGGAGGGGAGTTCAGTTCTCATTTTAGGGTGGGCAATTCACAGCCTGGAGGAGAAACCTGGCAGGTTAGAAAAATAGAGAGAGACAATGACGGAAATGTCATATCGGACTTTTGGACAAATGCCACCTTTGCTCCTGACAGGGACAATGTCATTCCCATTACGGAAGATGAGTATTTTGAAGATGACATAGTTTCAAAATTTATCAAATTTGTGAAGATTGTGTACGGGGAAGACACTTTGGAGGAAAATCTGGATTTTATAGCCGATTCCATAGGGAGGAAATCTTCTGAAACGGCAAGGCAGTCGCTTAGGAGATATTTTGTCGGAGAATTTTACAGTGATCATGTAAAGAACTATAAGAAGAGACCTATTTACTGGCTCTTCGATTCCGGGAAAAGCAACGGATTCAAGGCGCTTATTTATATGCACAGGTACAGAGATCAGACTGTAGCTAAAGTCAGGATGGATTATCTGCACGTGCTTCAGAGAAAATATGGGACTGAAATTGAGAGACAGAGGCTTATAGTTGATTCGGAAGATTATTCATCAAGAGAGAGAAATTCTGCTAAGAAGAAAATATATAGGATAAAGAAGCAGATGGAAGAGTGCAGGGAATATGACCGGGCTGCGGCGCACCTGGCAAATAAGAGAATACGAATTGATCTAGATGAAGGAGTTAAAGCAAACTATGCCAGATTTCAGGGAGTTGAAGGCATTGATTCCAGCGGGAAAAAAGTTGAAATGAATTTGCTGGCCAAAATATAATGTTGATTTCAGTGAATATTTTATATTGATTCCGGAAGATAAAAACATTGAATATATATTCAGAATGATACTAGCTTAGTGCATTGATTAAGCTAGTTTTTTATGTTTACAATCAAAGTACAAAATCTGATGTCAGAAAATCTATCATGGCTTCGTATTAAATTATGAAAGCTTCTTAAGGAGGAAAAATGTGAATATAGATGAAAATAATTTTGTGGAACAAATAAAAGAGAAAAATTCAAAAGCATTGGAATTTGCAGTGGACAAATATAGCAATCTGGTTTTTAAGGTGGTGCGGACAGTGCTGAATTCCAAATTTCAGCTTCAACACTCAGAAGAATGTGTTAATGATGTATTCTGGGCTGTTTGGAACAATATATGGAGTTTTGATCCGGAAAAGGGGAAATTTAAATACTGGATAACTGCTATAGCAAAGTATAAGGCTATAGATTATAAAAGAAAACTTTTCAATGAAAGTACAAACGATAGTGTAGATAACTACGATTTCCAATGTGATATTAATACGGAACATACAATAATATCAAAAGAGAATAGAAAAGAGATTTTGAGAGCAATAAATGATATGAAAGATCTGGATAAGCAAATATTTATAAGAAGGTATTTTTTATGCGAAAATATAGAAAATATAGCAGAAAGCTATGGATTAAATAGAAGAATTAACAGAAAGAGAAATTTTAAATTTCTAAAATGTGCTTCAATTGCGGCAGCTATTAGTTTAATCAGTATTACAGGTATAGGCATGGTTTCTCCTGCTTTTGCCGAAAATATTCCAATTTTAAATTCTATAATTCAAACTCTAAATGATAGATTGGGTTCTCATGGAAACTATTCTAAATATTCTCAGCTCATAAATAAAAGTGTTACAAGCAATGGAGTAACTCTTACCATAAATGAGGCCATGGCCGATGGTTCAAAATTGATTATAGGTTATACTGTAAAAAGCAATAAAAAAATTGAAGGCCTGGAATCTTCAAGTCTATCTAGGTTTTTAAAAATAAATGGAAAATATATAGATGGTTCTACTGGCTCTGCCTCTGGAAATTATATTAACAGCTGCACTTACGTGGGAACTGAAGAAATTCATACTGATTTATTCAAGAATTCTTCTAATTTCAATGTGGATTTAAATATTGATGAACTATCCAATATAAGAGGTAAATGGAATTTTGAATTCAGTATATCTAAGGATGAACTGGTTAAGAATAGCCGTATATTTAAACCAGATAAGAAAATCGATTTGCCAGACAGCACTGCAAATATAGACAAAATAGTATTTTCCCCTATAGATACCTCTATTTTTGTAAGTGGAAATGTTAAAACAGAAAAATATATATCTGATTCATCCAATAATTCTTATAACAATGTATTCAACTACAATTACTGGATTGTTTTTGATGATAATGGAGTACAGCTTCTGCCTAAAGGCGGTGGTATTACTGGTGATTTTCCAGGGACTTTCTCTGCCGAGATGAATTATATGAGCGTAAAACGTATCCCGAAATATTTGACTGTTATTCCCTGCAATATTTATTCTACAGGTGCAGGAGGAACATATACAGACAAGAATGGTAAAAAAGTTTCATATAAGATGAAGGGGAATAAACCTGAAGAAATATACAGAGTCATAGATGGAAAATATCCCATAGAACTTCCCCAGGGCAGGATGGGTAAACTCATAATAAATGAAATTAAAACTGAAAGCAATTCAACTACAATTAGATTTACAGCCGTTGGAAAGGCTCCCTATTTTCAGGCAACCAACCTCTTTGTAAAAGACAATTCTGGAAAAGATCTCGCTCCTAAGAGGTATATTGACAGATTGGATGATAAACATCCCAATGAATTTACAATAGTATTTCCAGCACTGGATTCCAATAAGAAATATACTTTAAAAACGACTGATCTCAGCAATTTTGAGTTCAGAGAAGATCTAAAATTTAGAATAGATTTAAATGAGTGATTTAAGTCTGCATTCTGAGGTATCCATATGTTATTGCTGCCTCGCCGAGCAGCAATAACATGTGAAATTTTAAATTAAATATATTTATGGATAAAGCTATGAAGTATGCCTAAAATCTGTCAAACTCTTTATTATGGATTTTTCTTGTATTTTAGTAATTGTACCTTTGCTTACTAAAGTATCCAATCTATTCCTGAAAAATTCAGTCATATTTTTTATGTGTTCTTTTCTACAGGAAATAAATAAATTTTGTACAGCATTTTTTTGTTCTTTATTTAAAGTTCCCTTAGTTACTAATTCATTCAACCCATTGTTAAAATAATTTTTGAAATTTTTTCCCTGTTTTCTGGAAGAGGAAAATAACTTTTGTATGGCTGATTTTTGCTTCTTGGTTATCGTACCATTTTTAACTAGAACATCTAATTTATTTTTAGAGCATTTATGTTTCTCTTTCATAAATTTTCGGAAATCATCATGTTTTATTGAATTCAGTACTATGTTTTCCTGATCTTTTGTTATTATACCATCTTTTACTAGTTTATCAAGACGAAATTTATAATCAGGATGTTTATGATTTTTATTGCTTTTCAAAACGGTCTGACTTGTTATGGGTACATTGTCGGGTGACAGGGCATGAACCATTACAGGGCTGATATTTAACAAAATTAAAGTAATTAACCCGGCAATTATTTTAGTAGTTCTTTTTGGCATTTTATCTACCTCCTCAAATTAAGTGATTGTTAGATTTAGGTGGAGCTTTCTCATGAAAATTACTGTTCAGAATGAGTATCCCTTCCACAAATCTGATATCCCTTTTTACTGCTGTAAACTTTCCAGCGTGTTTTTGATTCAAAGTCACTGTTACCTATAGGCTGAGTATTTTTACCTTTTTTTTGTTTTATATCCTTAGTTTTATCATGTATTGATTTTGACATAAAGACACCTCCATTCATTAACATAGCTTTTACTTAAGGGAGTTTTTTATTCGAAATTTCATGAAATGATCTGTAGGGTGTAAAAAATTAGTAGTAGAAAAAAATATCAAAAAAATTAGATGAAGAAGAAAATGACATGTGATGTCTATGATATAATTTAAAGGTAAAACCCGTTGATATTTTTCTAATATGAAATAAATACAGTATATACAATAGAAATGCTACTTTTATATAGTTGAAAACGTTACTGAATAAAATTAAAGGAGAGAGAGTACATGGCAGCTGATGAATTTGATGTATTTTTATTTGATCTAGATGGAGTTATCTATATAGAAGGCAATCCTCTTCCAGGGGCAGTAGAATGCCTTGAACTTCTTCGAAGAAATAGAAAAGCGATTAGATTTTTAACAAATAACCCCTGCACAACGCGGGAAAAAATGGTGAAACGTTTAAATAAAATTGGCATAGAGGCACATAGTGAAGAAGTAATTACAGCAAGTTGGGTTACAGCTCAATACTTGAAGAAGAAAAATATAAAGACTGTATTTGTCCTTGGAGATGAAAATTCAAAGTGGGAGTGTAAACAAGCCGGAATTTTAATTGATGATACGATGAGTGCAGAAGCAGTTGTAGTGGGCTGGGATGATAAATTGCGTCTTCGTGATATTAAAAAAGCAGTGCAATTAATTGATAATGGTGCAAAATTTATTGGGACAAACAATGATAGAAATTTTCCAGGTACAGAAGGCCTTTTACCGGCAGTTGGGGCAATTGTGAAAGCAGTTGAGGTAGCATCAGAAAAAAAGCCTGTAATTATAGGAAAACCCTATCCCTATATGTTTAAGAAAGCTCTTGAGGATTTAAAAGTACCTTCTAGGGCAGTAATGATAGGTGACAATTCATATAGCGATATCTTAGGAGCACATCAGATGGGAATACAAGCCATTCTAGTATCGAATAAAAAGACAAATAGCTTTCCATCTGCCAGGGATTTTCGTAATCCCGATGCTGTTATTTCAAATTTAAAGGGATTATTTGATGATAATTTAGCTGTGAAAAAGTGGGCTTCACCTTCTTTTCCCTGGCCTAATGATGGTGTTAAAGCAGGAGTTGCAGGCATCATATTTGACAGGCATAAAAAAGTTCTTCTGATGAAACGTGCGGATAATGGATTGTGGGGTATTCCTTCAGGACATGTTGAACCTGGAGAAACCGTAGAAGAAGCAATTATCAGAGAAATTATGGAGGAAACCGGTTTGAAAGTTAAGGTCAATAGATTAATTGGAGTTTATTCAAACCCCCTTTCACAAGTTTTTTCATATCCAAGTGGCAAGATAGACCATTTTATTACAACCTGTTTTGAATGTGAAGTTGTGGGGGGCAATTTAATTAAAAGTGGAGAAGAAACATTGGATGTAGATTATTTTGATTTTGACCGTTTACCAAAAAATCTTTTGCCCATGCACCCAATGTGGCTTAAAGATGCCCTGCAGAAAGAAAAAGTTTCATATATACGTTAGAATTTTTTATAATTGAATATGCCTGATCAATTATTTCCAAAATAAAAAATTGGTCCATTAGTTCTTGGTATATGTATAAAAAAGTTGAGAAACAATAATTCTCAACTTTTTTTATATATAAAGATA
>NZ_FXYI02000008.1:0-42567 GCF_900184915.1 Clostridium sp. HV4-5-A1G
GTTTAATAATTGAATAATAAATCAATTAATTTTATTAAAAGTTTTTTATATACATTAACTTCAAATTTAATATCTGTGGTTATTTCTGCTATAGTTGTTTTAATAGTACCTAAAGTAATTGGAGTAGAAGAATATGGTTATTGGCAATTATATTTATTTTATTCTTCTTATGTTGGATTTTTGCATTTTGGGTGGAATGATGGAATTTATTTAAGATATGGTGGCAAAAAATACAAAGATATAAATAAAAGACTATTTTTTTCACAATTTTATATGTTATTTATTTTTGAATTAGTAATAGCTTTAATCATATTTTGCAGTTCTGATATTTTTATTATTAATTCTAAGAAAATATTTGTAATTGAAATGACAGCTATATGTATGATTATTATGAATATAAGATGTATGCTGTTATATATATTACAAATTACAAATAGAATTAAAGAATACGCTCAAATTACAATACTGGATAGGATATTGTATTGTTTTTTAATTATAACTTTTTTAATTGTTGGTGTCAGAGAATTTAAATTGATGATAATAGCTGATTTGATTAGTAAGTTAATTTCTTTATTGTATGCTATGTGTTACTGTAGTGATATAGTTTTTCGTAAAATTTCTACATTTTATTTTACTTTTAAAGAGACAATACGAAATATTAGTGTAGGAATAAAACTGATGTTTGCTAATATAGCTAGTATGTTGATAATAGGTACTATAAGATTTGGGATAGAAAAGACATGGGACATATCAACCTTTGGTAAAGTATCACTTACTCTTAGCATATCCAATTTTATGATGCTATTTATAAATGCTGTAGGAATCATTATGTTTCCTATTTTAAGAAGAACTGATGAAAGGAGATTATCGGGTATATATGTAATCATGAGAGACCTTTTAATGGTCATATTATTAGGTTTGCTTATTACATATTATCCAATTAAATTTATTTTATCAATGTGGTTGCCAAAATATATAGATAGCTTGAGGTATATGGCCTTAATTTTTCCAATGTGTGTATTTGAAGGAAAAATGGCATTACTTATTAATACATATTTAAAGACTTTGAGAAAAGAGAAACTGATGTTAAAAATTAATTTGATATCACTTTTTTTGAGTATAATTATTACTTTTATAACTACTGCATTGCTTAAAAATTTAAATTTAGCAATTGCATCAATTGTTATTATTTTAGCATTTAGATGTGCATTTGCTGAAATATCTTTATCTAAAATACTTACAATTTTACTGTATAAAGATATTGGTTTGGAATTAATTATGACATCAATTTTTATATTAACGGGATGGTTTATTAATTCGTGGCTTGGAGTTTTATTTTATGTACTAGCTTATATAATGTATTTGATTTTAAAACGAAAGGATATTATTAATACAATTAAAGATATTAGGTTATTAATGAAAGCCTAGGGGGAAGCTAAAAGTGAAGGTCTATTTAGTAACCGGCGGTGCCGGTTTTATTGGTTCAAATTTTATTTATTACATATTGGAAAAATATAATGATGTTAAGGTAATAAATTATGACAAGCTTACTTATGCAGGAAACCTTGAAAATCTCAAATCTGTTTCAGATAATCCGAATTATAAATTTGTTCAGGGGGATATATGTGACAGGGATAAGCTGTACAATGTATTTGAAAGATATGACATAGACTATGTGGTCAACTTTGCGGCGGAAACTCATGTTGATAGGAGCATAAAAAATCCTGAAATATTTGTAACCACCAATGTACTTGGAACTGTCGTACTTTTAAATACTGCAAAGCATTTCTGGGCTGAAGGAAAGAGTTTTAAAGTTGGTAAAAAATATCTTCAGGTTTCCACGGATGAAGTCTACGGTTCTCTTGGAAAGGATGGATATTTTACGGAAAGTACTCCCCTTGATTCTCACAGCCCCTACTCTTCCAGCAAAGCCTCTGCTGATCTTATGGTAAAATCTTATTATGATACTTATAGGATGCCTGTAAACATCACAAGGTGTTCCAACAATTATGGCTCTTATCAGTTTCCTGAAAAATTGATACCTCTTGTTATAAATAACTGTTTGAATGGCAGGAGCATTCCTGTTTATGGGGATGGACTGAACATACGTGACTGGCTTTATGTGGAGGATCACTGCAAAGCTATCGATATGGTTTTAAATCATGGGAAAATTGGACAAGTTTATAATATAGGAGGACACAACGAACGGACAAATATTCATATAGTGAAGATTATAATATCCTATATACACGATAATGTGAATTCTTCTGTTAATGAAAACCTCATAGAATATGTGCAGGATAGGAAAGGGCATGACAGGAGATATGGTATTGACCCTTCAAAAATCAAGAATGAGCTTGGTTGGTATCCTGAGACAAAATTTGAAGATGGGATAGTAGAAACTATAGAATGGTATTTGAAGAATAAAACCTGGATGGATAATGTGACCAGTGGTGATTATCAAAAGTATTATGAAAAAATGTATTCTTGATTGTAAACTGTAAATTGTGAATTGCCAATTGAAGAAAGGTGGTTGACTTATGAGAAAAGGTATAATCCTTGCCGGGGGATCTGGTACGAGGCTCTATCCCATGACCAAAGCTATATCAAAACAGATAATTCCTATATATGATAAGCCTATGATCTATTATCCATTGTCAGTGCTTATGCTCGCTGGAATACGTGATATTCTTATTATATCAACTCCAAGGGACATAGGTGGATTTGAAGAACTTCTGGGAGATGGCAGTCAGCTGGGACTTGATTTTCAATATGAGATTCAATATGAGCCTAGAGGCCTTGCAGAAGCTTTTATTGTTGGGAAAAAATTTATTGGAAATGATAATGTAACCCTTGTACTTGGCGACAATGTATTTTATGGATATGGTTTTACGGAAAGACTTGAGGAAGCCTCCCAAAGACATGATATTTCAACTATATTTGGATATCATGTAAGTAATCCTAAGGCCTTTGGTGTAGTTCAGTTTGATGAACATTTTAATGTGGTTTCCATAGAGGAAAAACCTGATCATCCTAAATCCGATTATGCTGTTCCCGGACTTTATTTTTACAGCAGTGATGTGGTGGATATTGCTAAAAATATCAGCCCTTCTCCTAGAGGAGAGCTTGAAATCACAGATGTGAATAAGGAATATCTTAAAAGGGGGAAACTTAAAGTAGAGCTCTTTGGAAGAGGTATGGCCTGGTTGGATACAGGTACCCCCAATGGGCTTTTGAATGCTGCCAATTTTGTGGAAGCCATTCAGACAAGGCAGGGGCTTTATGTAGCCTGCATAGAGGAGATTGCTTATAGAAAGGGATACATAGATGACAAGCAGCTTGTCAAACTTGCGGAACCTCTTAAAAAAGTTGATTATGGAAAGTATCTGTTAAGACTGCTTGACAAAAAGTATAATTAGTCATTTTAAGGAGGGAGTAAAGTTGAAAATGTTAATTACCGGTGCAGACGGCCAGCTTGCAAAGCAGTTTAAGCACATTTTAAAATCCGGTAAGTCAGAACTTGGACCTATTGATGAAATTTATTTAATTGCTCACATAAAATTTGTGAACAAATCAGAGCTGGATATAAGTAAATTGAATGATGTTATGAACATTGTAGGTGATTTTAAGCCGGATATAATTGTAAATTGTGCTGCTTATACCAATGTGGATAAATGTGAAACTGATTTTGAGAATGCTTTTAAGGTGAATTCGCTGGGACCGAGGAACCTTGCCATAGTTTCCAGGGCTTTATCTGCAAAACTTGTTCATATTTCTACGGACTATGTTTTTAATGGAAAGGGAGATGTACCTTTTAAAGAATATGATCTGCCGGATCCTGTCAGTGTATACGGAAAGACAAAACTTTTGGGTGAGCAGTACGTAAGGGAAAACTGCAGTCGGTATTTTATAGTGAGGACTTCCTGGCTTTACGGATTGTACGGCAGAAATTTTGTATATACAATATTGAAGGCGGCAAAGGAAAGGGGACATCTTGACGTAGTGGACGACCAGCGTGGAAACCCCACCAATGCAGAAGATCTGGCATGTCATATTTTAAGACTCATGCTTACAGCAGAATATGGAATATATCACTGTACTGGAAAGGGAGAGTGCAGCTGGTATGATTTTGCTAGGAAAATTGTAGAGTATGCACATATAGGTTGTACCGTAGATTCCATGAAATCCGACAAGTTGAAGAGAGCTGCCAAAAGGCCCCAGTTTTCTTCCCTTGACAATATGATGCTTCGATGTACCGTAGGAGATAATATGCGGCAGTGGCAGGATGCCCTCAAGTCGTTTATTTCAAACTGCAGACTGTAGATTGTAAACTGTAAACTGTGAATTTCAAATTGTGCATTGAAAAGGAAGGATATGATTTAGATGGGAAAATTTAATTTCAAGCCTACGGAAATAAAAGGCGTATATATAATTGAAACTGGTATATTTGGTGACAACAGGGGATATTTCATGGAAACCTATAATTATAATGAATTTAAGGAAGCTGGTCTTGGCATGGTATTTGTTCAGGACAATCAGTCAAAATCCAAAAAAGGAGTGCTGAGAGGACTTCATTTCCAGAAAAAACACCCCCAGGGCAAGCTGGTGAGGGTGATAAGGGGTGAAGTATTTGACGTGGTTGTGGATATCAGGAAGAATTCGGATACCTACGGTAAATGGGTTGGAGTGATTTTGTCGGAGGAAAACAAGAAACAGCTTTACATACCTGAAGGATTTGCCCATGGTTTTTTGGTGCTTTCCCGTGAAGCAGAATTCTGCTATAAATGTACAGATTTTTATCACCTTGAAGATGAAGGCGGCATTGCCTGGGATGATCCCGATATAGGTATAGAGTGGCCCCTCCAGGGAATTGATAACATTATTTTCTCCAACAAGGACAAATTATGGCCCAAGCTTGGGGACTGACCCCATAACATTTTTTGGAAATAAATTATAATAAGCTGAGATATAAGAATAAAAGCTAATTCATAGTAGAATAATTTTTTAAACTAAGTATACAAAGAGCTTTGGATTTCTCCAAAGCTCTTTTTTACAGATTTAAATACTATAATTATATTAACTTTAGTCAATTATAGTTAAGTTTAGTTGACAATAGTATAAATTAGTGGTAATATAAAATCAAAAGTTGAGAGGTGATCAAAATGAATTTTAATAATTTATGGTTAACTAGAGTTTCACCTGAAGGTAATAATAGAATAAATGAGTTTTTACAAAGTGGAATAATTGCTATAGGATGGAGTAAGCTTGGAGATATGAGAAATAAGGATAAAAATAAAATTTCTGAAGAATTAGCGAAAAATGGTTATAATAATTCAAATGTTACTGTAGGGGTTTTAAATCATTTTTTTAATAATATGAAAGTTGGTGATTTATGTATAATCCCGGATCAATCTAATATTTACTTAGCACAAATAAACAGCGAATATTATTTCGAACCAGCCAAAGTTAAAGATAAATATCCACACCAAAGAAAGGTTAAATTCATAAACAAAAATAACCCCTTTAATAGAAATAAATTGCCTGAAAGCATTCGAAAATCTCTTGGGGCTCAGAATACCGTAGCAAATTTAAATCATAGAATTCCAGAAATGAAAAATTTTTTACAAACACAATTTACTAGTAGCAATACAAATATAGAAAATGAATTAATAAAATTATTGCCAAAAGCTTTGGAAAATATAAAAGAAGCTATAAGGTCAAATGATATTGAAATAAGAACTAAAGTTTCTTTTGATATTATAAAACTACTCAAGTTAAATAATAATGATTAGACTTGTGTGATAAATAGGTAAATATTGAGTATTTCGTTTCAATAAGACCATTAACACGGTTATTTAAGGCCAGCTTCACGCTGTGATAAGACCACCATTACAAACGCGAAGGCCAGCCATCATTATCCTTTTATCAGCATTGATGCTGAGTGTGATTTTTATTCGTCAAAATATCCCAGATGTGCCATCTGTTCCATCTGCTTGGAATACGATTTATTATCTAATGGATCAGTTCCTTCACAGTAAAGAGAGACATATTTTGCATAGGCTTCCTGCCATTCATAACGGCCAGCAAGTCCTGAATAAATCTCGGACCTGAGCATCAATCCATCATAGTCGGGAAGACGTTTGCTTAGTTCATGGCGCAGGCGAATTGTTTCCAATTCCAACTGCTTGATATCATCTACAAGATAATCAATTAACTGCAAGTATAGGAATTCCATATGGCTATCATTTGGAATAGGGTTAATCATTAACTTCACCTTCTTCCATTTTTAAGGACTTAATGCCGTGACGTTCCCTCATTGAGACTTTTCCATCTATTATGATTTCATAGGCATTGTGTATAATCCTGTCCATGATAGCTTCTGATATCGGTCCATCATTAGAAGGGCTGATACGCTCATACCATCCACCTTTTGCATACTGGGTGCAGAAAATTATAGAACCATGATGCGTCCTTGCTTCTATGATTTCAAGAAGGTCATAGGATTCCTGAGGGGTAAGACATCTTATAAGCCACTCATCCATGACTAGGAGATCAATCTTTTGATAACCCTTGATTACCTTTTTGAGTGTACCGCAGCCTTTTGCCACATTTAATTCGTCCAGTAATTCCGTCATGCGGATGTAGCGTACAGATTTAAACTTACGGCAGGCAGATATGCCCAAAGCATTGGCAATCCATGTCTTACCATTACCAGATGCACCTTCAAGAATGATGTGATGCTGTTGTTCAATATATTTACAGGTAGCCAGTCGGAGAATCATAGCTTTATCCAGTTTCCTGTCTGGATAATACTCGATATTTTCAATACATGCCTCCGGATTAGAGAAATGAGCAAGCTTAATGCTGCGATTCAGTTTGTTCGTCTGACGTTTTGTCCATTCAGCATCGACCATCAGCCCAAGTCTTTCTTCGAAAGAAAGGTTTCCATAGGTGGCCGGATCGTTTATCTGGTCTTCAAATAACTGTGCCATTACACTGAGCTTCATTTTACGCAAGTTTTCCGCGGTTGACTGATTAATCATTATGCTCACCTCCAAAGTAAGATGCACCACGAGTAAAACCATAGCTGCTTCCATTTAATGTACTAGAAGGTTCATCCTTCTTTACTTTGTCCTGACCGGTCTTGAGGATAGTTCTTATGATCTTAATATTTGGTGCAGTTGTATAAGCAAGGGCTCTTGAACATGCATCTTCCAATCTATGGTGTGAATATTTATCTGCCATATTTGACAGGCTTGCACAGGATTTATACCCCTGTTCCGGTACTTTACCAGATGACAGGAATGTTTTTACCACGGCAGAAGTATTCGGACCTATTGCAGCCGCCCATTCCAGAAAAGATTCTTTGTTGTAAGCAAGATATTTCTTATGATTGTCAGGCATGTGTTCAACTTTTACAATTGGATCTCGTTGTTTCACTTTTAGACGAGGGTGTGAGGTCACTCTTGAACCTTGATAGAAGGCTTCAACTGTATTGGACGTCAGGCGTACTGATATTTCCTGGCCAATTAGGTCAAATGGAACTGAATACTTGTTTTTTCCATCAGTTATGAGATAATCATATTGAATTGTGGCAGTTGACCAGACAGCCAATTCATAGGGGGAAGTTGGCAACGGTTTTAGAAACGATTTTTCTTCATTTTGAAATGCAGTCAGCCTGCTTCCTTCTCTTTGCTTAAAAGGCCTGGCATTAAAAGACTCTAGTTTTTTGGCTATTGCTTCATTTAATTCATGAATGGTAAAATATTTATCATTACGAAGTGCAGCAATAATCCATATGGATGTGTGGTTGACTGTATCTTCTGCATTTGGCTTGTCCTTAGGTGATTTGACCCTGGCAGGAATAATGGCTGTATCATAATACTCAGCCATCTCCAAATAGCTGCGGTTAAGTTTTAGCTCATTTCTGGTGTTGGTAATCACACCTGTTTTTAAATTATCAGGTATCAGGATGCGCGTTACACCGCCAAAGTACTGGTAAGCATGTATATGTGCTAGAATCCAATTTTCTGTGCCATGGTCTAGAAATGCTTCTACGTATGCATAACAGCTGCATGGCAGTACTGCCACAAATAGATATGCCGGAATTTCTTCACCGGTAACACTGTCATAAATTCTAAGTGAATTACCGGCCCAGTCAACCTCCATTATGTCTCCCGGCTTACGTTTGATGCGCATTGTTGCCTTTGTAGATTTTGCCCATAGGCGATAGTTGTCACAAAGCTGTGTGTACTGATAAGGAACAGTGTGGTTTGCATAGCAGGTTTCACAGTATTCAGCCCACAGCAGGGTTAGGGTAACTCCTGATTTGGCCAGTTCCTTATGCATGTAGGCATAATCAGGAACCTGGCGGGTACTTGTCTTTCTTTCAGGAAAGAACATCTCCTGAATTGTATGATTGGACATTTCGTCCGGTAATGGCCAGTCCAGTTCATGGATATCAGCAAGCTTATAGACAGAACTTACCGTATCTCTTGAACTATGTACACTTGTAGCCACCTGGCGTTGGCTGTATCCAAGACTTTTGAGTCTCAAGATTTCTCGATAATTTACCATAATTATCGAACCTCCTTATAATGATGTCACATCTCTGTGTGCAATCTCATTATAAGCAGAGCAGTTCATAAAAAAAAGCCACTGGTCTTCTTTAACGTGAATGTGGCCTTGTTTTAGCGTGACGCTGGTCTTATTTTATCGTGATAGTGGACTTATCTATTCGAAATATACAGGTATTGGCAGAAGCACAGTAAGTAAATATAGAACTGGAGATCCTAAGCTGCTTTATCAATATGGAATCCGCCAAAGCAAGTTAGACGTTTATCGTGACTATATTGTACAATGTCTTAACAATGGTTATAGCAAGAGCAAAACTATAAAATCAATATATGAACAGGGTTATGATGGTGGTATGACAAATGCATTTGATTATCTTAAAAAGATGGAACAGGAATCCGGTAAAAACTTTGAGCCACAACCATATGTGAGAACAAATACGGAAGCTCTGGAATATAAAACAGGTTCTAAAGGAAGAGATTGTGATTATATTACAAGGAATGGTGTATTCAACCATCTTTGGATGAACAATAAATTGGCTGACAGCCACTACAAGTATATATTTGACAAATATCCAATACTGCACCATATACATAAGTGTATCAGAGAATTCCGTAAAATCTTTGAACTTAAGAGTATTCCGTTACTACATTTATTCATTGAAAAATACAAGGACAGTGAAATGAGCGAAATTAAGTCTTTTGCTAAAGGTTTAAATAGGGATTGTGATGCAGTTGAAAATGCAGCAGCGTATGATTTTAGCAATGGTTTTGTTGAAGGAACTAATAGTAAACTTAAGATGATAAAACGTACGATGTATGGACGCTGCAGCATCTCGTTACTCAAGGCAAAGATGATGTTGTTGGCAAAATCCGATATAACGGATAATTGCGGATGAACCTATTTATTCGAAATATACAACTAGAAGAACTTTTTTAAAAAATAATCCTACAAAAAATGTGTTCATGATGAACACATTTTTTGTATTTTGCTATATGAATAATTTTTATAATTTAAATCCTAAAAAATATTATTTTTCATAGTGTGTCTTACATTGAGCTATTTCAATTTGATCATTTTCAATACGATATACTAAACGGTTAACTCCATCAATTCTTCTGCTCCAGAATCCCTGTAGTTCATATTTTAAAGGCTCTGGTTCTCCAATACCATCATACCCATTTCGATCAATATCTTTAATAAGTTTATTTATTCTTTTTAACGTTTTTTTATCCTGCGATTGCCAATAAATATAATCTTCCCAAGCTTCATCAGACCATAGTTTCTTCATTCTCAACCTCAACAATATCGTGTATTTTACCTTTACCCTCATTAAGCTGATCTATAGATTTTTTCAAATGTTTCATATTAGATTCACTGTAAAATGGTTCACTGGCAGCAATATCAAAAGGTATCTTTCTTTCTCTCACAACTGCCTTTAAAAAAACATTAATTGCAGTAGTTGTATTCATACCAAAATCTTCAAATAGACTTTCTGCTTTTTCTTTTAATTTTTCATCAACACGGATATTAATTGTCCTAAGAGCCATATAATATCACCTCTTTTTTATTATATTATATAACAAAAAACTAATTTTGTAAATACATTATGTATACATTATGTGCATATCGTATTGCTTTTATACACATAAATAGATAAAAGTCCCTTGGAATCTTTGGTTTGAATATTCCGATAATTTTGAGCCAGTAAATCCGATGCACAAAGCCATGCAATCCGGTGCCAGGGGTATTAAAAAGAGATTCTGCTATGGAGAGCCACAGAACAGAAGTAAGTATTACAATAAAATTACGGTAATGCCGTAATACTTACGAAAGGGGGACATATTTATATGTCCAAAGAAAAACAAATTTTACAGCTTCGCGGTAAGGGTTATAGCAAGCGAAGAATTGCAGATACCCTAAAAGTATTCAGAAACACGGTGGTTAAGATTTTCAAGGCACTTCAGGATCATCCGGTCTCCTGAGATTCTCTGAATTCTTTGAATGATCAAGAATTACACCAACTATTATTCCCTGAGGAATCATAGGTACCTGCTCTTGTCACACCTGATTACGAGTACGTCCACAAAGAACTTTTGAAAAGCGGTGTGACACTGAAGCTCTTATGGGAAGAAGAATATGTTGATACCTGCTGCCGTTTGGAAAAGCCTCAATACATGTACTCTCAATTCTGTAAATTATATCATGACTATGTGAACCAACACCATCTTACAATGTATATCCGATACAAACAGGGAGACAAGCTGATGGTGGATTGGACAGGTACTCCCCTGCCTCTTTTCAATAAGTTAACCGGGAAAAGTTGCAAGGTTTATCTATTTGTAGCTACACTGCCATTCAGCATGTACTGTTTTGCGAAGGCCTGCTTGACAATGAAAGAGGAAGACTGGATTAACGTGCATATCAGCATGTATGATTATTTCGGGGTTTCCACCAGGCTGCTTATCTCGGACAATCTTAAAACAAGGATTCTCAGCAATAAGAAATATGAAGATCCTATTGTTAATCGTGCCTATCAGGAATTGGCGGATTATTATCAGACGGCCGTCCTTCCCGCCAGAGTATTGGCACCAGAAGATAAAGCTGCGGTAGAAGGGACAGTGGGTCAGGTAACATCATATTATTGCTAAACTGCGCAACCGACAATTCCTTGATATTAATGAGATGAATGCAGCCATCATGAAGGAACTGGATCGATTTAACCATAATAAATTCCAGAAGAGGGACAGGAGCCGTTATTCTGTATTTATATGAAGAAGAGTTCCCATTCATGCAGCCTTTACCCCAATATCCTTATGAATTTGTGCAATGGAAAACTGCTACCGTGCAGCTGAACTACCATATAGCAATAGATTATCAGAATTATTCCGTTCCCTATGAGTATGTCAAGAAAAAAGTGGATGTAAGATACACTAAAAACATGATTGAAGTCTTCTACAAGGGTTCTCGTATTTGCAGTCATAAACGCCTTTACGGGAGACGTGGACAAGTATTCTACGGTAATTGATCATATGTCGGCAAACCATCGGCTATACAGTGAGTGGGATTCTGTACGTTTTCTGAGATGGGCTGCGGGTATTGGAGATTCCACAAAAGAAGTTGTGCGAAAGCTGTTTGATTCGTACCGGGTAGAGGAACAGGCTTATAAGGGCTGCCTGTCCCTGTTGAAACTGGCAGATAAATACTTCCCTGAACGTCTGGAAAATGCATGCAGAATAGCACTTATCCGGATTACCAATCCCCGATATAAAAATATTAGACTAATACTTGAATCCAGTCAAGATAAAAAGAAGGATGAAACTCCCCAATCTCATTTCTCATCATCGACATCCAACAAGTATGCCTGTGTAAGAGGTGCATCTTATTATGGGGGTTACAATAAGGAAATTGAAAAATATGCGTCTTCTCGGACATGCATCTGAACCATGACCTCATGGAAAGCTTTGCCGCTAATGAATATATCCGTCAGAGCCTCAATGTCATCCTTATAGGTGCCACTGGATGTGGAAAAACATATATCCTCTAATGTACTTGGTGTTGCAGGTTATAAAACAAGATACATACGCCTTCCCGAATTGTTCAGCGAATTTGAAGCTGCACGAGTTCAAGGAAAATATCAGCAACTCATGAGGCAGTATCGGAAATGTTCCTTAATGATTTTGGATGAATTTCTCTTGATTCCTGTATCTGATACAGAACAGAGAGACTTGCTCGAACTGATGGAATTCCGATGCGGGCAATCATCTACTGTCATCTGCTCACAGTTTATTCCAGAAGGATGGCATGAAAGACTGGGAGGTGGTGCCCTGGCCGACTCCATTTTGGATCGGATTATACCATCAGCATATACCACGATAATTAATGAAGAGGTTTCCATGCGTCAAAGGAAACGACAAATAGCCGAATAATATGGCCAATTAAGGAGCCATCCACATGGTGGTGGCTCCCATTATCAACTCTATGGCTCTATATTACGGATTATGTGGATCTATTTCAGGAGATTTGCTGGTTTTGTCACTGCATAATATTCATCATAATTTAATTACCCAGGGCTTATTGACTTACAGCTAAAGACAGAAAGCTGAAAAAAGAGCTGCTGGAAGATGATGAAGCTATAAATGAAATAATTCTACTCCATTTTATGCAATTATGGACTTCTGATTATATTCTTTAAGTTCCGTATTCAACGATAAAAACAATGAATGTCTTGGCCTGCTGGTTTTGGTGATTTCAAAACAGTACAATTTATAGTCTTTTAAAAGAGATAAAACATCAAAGTCTCTATTACAGAAGTTCCTATCATTTCCCATTCTGCAGTAATGTACAAAAATTCTGTATAAATCTACAAGAAAATATTTGTAAACGGAATAATGTACTTAGATTATAATATTTTTAAATACAGGAAAAAACTTCAAAAAATGTAACAGTAAAGACATTTTTTACAATAAGGATGTTTTATATAAAGTTAAATAATTAACTGAATGGAGGACGGTCATGTCAGATGAAATTGATATGAGTTTAATAGGTGAAGAATTTATTGGCAGTTTAGAGTATTTACTGGATTATGTTTTTATGTCAAGTTTTCAAGGAGAGAGAACTTTGGCACCTTTCTTTTTCTGGTATATAGATGAAATATTGAATTGTTATTTCAATGAAGACACTGAATGGACCTGATGCAGTTATTAGATTTTCTGAATTACCGAAAAATATATCCGGATCAGGCAGTATCATGTGGAAATATTATATAAAGCCTATGTTGAATTATATATGCAGAAGATTTGATAATAGATACAGACCTATTGATCAGCAGATGAATACAATAGATACTGTGCAAAATATAGATGATAAATTGAAATCCATATATAAAAGAATATATGATAATCATAAAAATGATCTTTTTAAACCTGTTAATGTATATGTTTCTAAAAAAAGCAGGGTAAGACCTAATTATATGCTGCAATAGGCAAATAATGATTATAAAACCTTTTATTTTTTAGGTACTCCATTTACAAAGTTTTCCATTTTCAGCAAGAATAATTTGATGCCTCCAATATCTTTTAAAGAATTACAACAGATTTTTAACCATAACTAAATTTAAGATTAAATATAGCTATTTGTCGGTATTTGCTACTATTCCTGGGAGGTCTTGATTTTGAGTTTGTTTGCCTGATTATAGGAATGATAAAAAAGTATATAATTATATTTGCAATTAAGTATATTTATAAGTGAGAAAGAAGTGATATTTTGGATTTCATAAGTGAAAGTGATATGGAGAAAATCAGGAATGCAAATGAAAAGCGGAAAGTGAAACTGCCTGATGGCACATTTGTTCCTTCACTGGGCCAGGGAACCTGGTATCTTGGTGAAAATCCTTCAACAAGAGAACGTGAGATCAAAACCCTGAAACTTGGAATAGAACTTGGCATGACTCTTGTAGATACTGCGGAAATGTATGGTGACGGTGGTTCTGAGCGTCTGGTGGGCGAAGCAATAAGGGGAATCAGGGATAGTATATTTCTGGTGTCAAAAGTATATCCCCACAATGCAGGATCTAAAAATATATTTACCGCCTGTGAGACAGTTTGAAAAGGTTTGGCACTGATCATCTGGATTTGTATCTGCTCCACTGGAGAGGAAGCGTACCTTTTCAGGAAACTGTGGAGTGTATGGAAAAGCTTAAAAAGCAGGGCAAGATTTTAAGGTGGGGAGTATCCAATCTTGATACAGCCGATATGAAAGAGCTTATGTCCTCCAGTGGCAGTGAAAACTGTATGGCCAATCAGGTTCTCTATCATCTCGGTTCACGGGGTATCGAATTTGATCTTATGCCCTGGCAGAGAGAGTGTAATATTCCAATTATGGCCTATTGCCCCATAGCTAAAGGCGGAAGGCTGAGAAAAGAACTGCTGGAAGATGAAGCTGTAAATGAAATAGCACTGAAATATCACGTAAGGCCTCTGCAGGTACTTCTGGCCTGGGTTATAAGAGACGACGATATAATTGCAATTCCCAAGGCTTCCAGAGAAGAACATGTGATAGAAAATGCGGAAGCTGCATCCATTGTCCTGTCAAAGGAGGATATAGATAGGCTTGACAGAGTATTTCCAAAGCCGGATAAAAAAGTGAGACTTGAAATATTGTAGTGGGGTCTGACTCCATAACAAAAAATGGAAATTGTACAGACATGGTAATGCGGATTCAGGGTCGAAAACTTGAAAGAGTTTCAAAAGTCCCTGTTGTAAATTACCTTCTGGCAATCATAAAAATATTTTTATCCACAGTGTGGATTATTTCAATATGTTTTGATAAAATGAAGATAATGAATGAGTGTTTCAATGTATAAGAACTTATGTTCTGGTAAATACTTATAATATAGTAATATATTATTAGGAGGAAAATGATATGCCGGAGGATAGGGTTCACCATGAACACGATGTAGGCTACAAGTATATATTTTCCCACAAGGAAACATTTCTGGAGCTGTTGAGGAGCTTTGTCAAAAAGGATTGGGTTGATCTTATAAAAATTGAAGATCTAATGCTTATAAATAAATCTTATATACTTGAAGATTTCAGTGAAGAGGAATCGGATATTGTATACAAGGTAAATATAAGAGGGCAGGAAGTGATATTTTATATACTTCTTGAGTTCCAGTCCACTGTAGATTACAGGATGCCCACGAGACTGCTGTTTTATATAGTTGAGATATGGAGAAAGATACTGAAGAATACCTCAAAATATGATAGGCGCAGAAGGGATTTTAAACTGCCTTCGGTTGTTCCCATGGTACTTTACAACGGTAAAAATAGATGGACTGCTTACAGAAATTTTAAAGATGTATTGAGTGGCAGTGAGCTGTTTGGCGAAAACATAATAGATTTCAGGTATATATTGTTTGATATTTACAGATATCATGAAAGCCAGCTCGAGAGTATGGCTAATATGGTATCTACTATATTTCTGCTGGACAAAGAAATAAGTAAAGAGGATTTGATGAAGAGGCTCAGACTTACAGCATATGTTCTTAAGAAGATAACTCCTGAGCAATTTGACGTACTTAAAATCTGGCTCAAAAGCATAATGAAGCCAAGATTAGATAATGAATCTAAGGTTAAGGTAGAAGAAACCAGTCAAGGGGAGGTGGATTCAATGATGTCTAATTTGGGAAAAACTATAGACAATATTATAAAGGAAGGCAGAAAAGAAGGCGAAAAAGAAGGTAAAAAAGCTGGATTACTTCAGGGATTGGAAAAATTATTGTATATTAAGTTTTCTGATATTTCCTATATGAGCAGAATAGAAAGGATAGAGGATGAAAATACCTTGAATTCTGTATTCGAGGATGCAGTTAAGAGTAATTCTATTGAAGAATTTAAAGAGAAATTGAAGCAAAGAGAATTAAATTAATGTATGGGGGTCTGACCCCCATACAAAAAATGGAAAATAAATTATTTGTGTAATCCCTTAAATAGATCTTATTATTCGATATTCCATGTGGTAAAATAAATACGTACAAACAATAAAATTTGGAAGTTTTTGGAGCTGAAGGTTTTGAATTTACATGCATTATTTCAATGGCATAAGTTATTACATTTTATATTACCAATAATTATTATTCTTATATTGCAAAAGCGGTTTAAATTATTGAAGATCTGCTTAGTTATATTTATAATTGGTTTTCTTAAAGAGGTTTATGATGTTATAGTAAAGTTGGATCCTCTATGGATGTCGGCAATAGATTTAGTATCAGATATAGTAGGTATAACATCGGGAATTATTGTGAGTAAAATCAAGTTGGTTCACAAATAAAAATATTTATTGACTTATTTAAACGTTTACTATATAATAAAGTTAATAAGAAGTATAAATCTTCTTATCATAATCCTGATTCAGAAGAGTGCTTGGAAAAGTGTTTTAAAAAAATAAAAAATTTGATAAAATACTATTTTAGTGAGGTTTTTTAAAGACTGAGCAATAAGAATCTATTTATGATAATGCTTTAAGAAAATAAATAACTTTTATAGGCGCTGCCAGATGTGCAGATATAGTTATTGGAATAAGTTATTTATTGAAAGATCAGTTGTTAATTAAGACTATCCATTAAATAAAGATCTCTTGAAAAGTTTTATAATTGACATTTAATGGAATATGGTTGAAAAAAGGTGATGAATATTCAGATAAGAGAAGAGTGCTCGGATGAGTTAGGAGTTTCTTAACCACCAATTAGTATTGCAGCTAGTTGGTGGTTTTAATTTTGCACTGGAATGAGCTCCAATTAGAAACTATTATTGACAAATAATAAAATAAATTGCATTTGGTTGTTAATTGTAATTTTAAATTTACGATAACTTATTGAGTGGGTTAAAAAATTTTTTTATAAATCAAAGTTGTTTCCGTAAGGCATTTTTAATACTGGGGGTAATTAAAAATGGATATTTTTTTAGCAAGGCAGCCAATTCTTGATAAGTCAGGTAAAGTTTTTGGATATGAAATTTTATTTAGGGATAACGAGAGTAATAACCAATATGACACGGATGATGGAGATGGAGCTACTATAAAAGTTATGCAGAATACTTTAGTCAACATTGGAATAGATAAGATTGTTGGAAATAAGAAAGCTTTTATCAATTTTACAAAAACAATATTGAAATCGGATTTATTTTCTATTATTTCACCTAAAAATGTAGTGATAGAAGTTCTGGAAAATATAATCCCGACGGAAGAAGTTATAAATTCCTGCAGAGTTTTAAAGGAAAAAGGATTTACGATTGCACTGGATGATTTTGTATTCGATGATACTTATGTTGAACTTCTTAAACTCGTGGATATTGTGAAAATTGATTTTCTTATAACCAGGGACAGTGAAAGAAAGAAAGTAATGAATACGGCAAAAAATATAAATCCTAATTTAAAATTTATAGCTGAAAAAGTTGAAACGTTGAAAGAATTTAATGAAGCAGTATCTCTGGGATATTCCTATTTTCAAGGGTATTATTTTAGCAAACCTCAGATAATAAAGGGAGCAAAAATACCGGTGAATAAGGTAATCTATTTAAATCTTATAAGGGAGCTGAATTCTAAGGAATTTTCCATAGAGAATATTGAAAATTTGATAAAAAAGGATATTTCACTGTCTTATGATACATTAAAATTGATAAATTCTGCAAAATATTCTTTTGAAAATAAGATTAGTTCAATTAAACAGGCTATAGTTTTATTGGGAGAGAAAGAGATAAAAAGGTGGTTATATTTTATATGTATGAAGCCTATATGTGATGACAAACCGCAGATAGTTATGATAGAATCCCTGCTGAGAGCAGAATTTTCAGAGCTTCTGGCTAAAAAGACCAAATTACGGAGGTATTCCTTTTATGCATATTTAACAGGGATCATGTCTCTTATGGATGTTATTTTACAGAAACCACTGCGTGAGATATTGGATGAACTGATGATTCCCCAGGATGTAAAATGTGCCTTATTAGGTAGAAAATCAAACTTTTACAGTAAAATACTCGATATAGCTGTTGCATATCAGAAGGGAGAATGGGGAAAAAGTATGCTGCTGGCATCCCATCTCGGTATTGACAAAGTTGATCTGGCCAGTGCATATATTGAATCTATTAAATGGCTTGATGAGGTTGTTCAGGAAATCTAGTAATTACGGTAAATTACTTATGATATAAATTTTTAACGTATTTTGTAATTGTAAGGAGAAAAAAGTATATAAGATGCTGTAAAATACAGATAAATATGAGGATCAGGTTTATTTAACAGGATTTGATCCTCTAAATTTTTTATTGACAAAAATTTACCGTTACAATATAGTAGTATTAAATGGTGCTACTAAGTGATGAGAAGGAATGATTGTGGATAAAGTATTGGAATTGCTGAAAAGTATGAATTTAACGGATGTAGAAGCAAAAGTTTACATAGAATTGCTGAAAAACGGACCGTCTACGGGTTATGAGATAAGCAAGATATCAGCGGTATCCAGGTCCAGGGTATATAATGTGCTCTCAAAGCTGGTAAAAAATGGATTCATAGTGGCTTCAAAATCTAAAAACCCCACCTATTATAATTGCATTTCGGTGGACGAGTTCATAAATAATAAAAAATTTGAATATGATTCACTGCTTCTGGAAATGTCAAATGAATTGAAAAAGGTCGAATGTTCCAACAATATGGATTACATATGGTATATAAATGGCTATGACAATATATTCAACAAATGCAGAAATATTTTGAAGAAATCGAAGAAAGAAGTATATGTTCAGATATGGATGGAAGATGTACCGCAGATGTATGATCAACTGAAAAAACTTGATGATGAAAATATTCCACTGTTGACTGTACTGTACAGCAGTGATCATAAATATAAACTGGATTTGAAATTAGTATATAAGCATGGCTTTGAACAGGAAAAACATGAGGAATTGGGTGGAAGGTTGATTTCCCTTGTTTCCGATGACAGAGAAGTGGTTTTCGGCCGTATATTTGACGATGGAGAGTCTGAAGTCATATGGACACAGAACCGCTCTCTTGTATTTTTAGTTGAGGAATATGTAAGGCATGATGCTTATTGCCTTAAATTGATTGATTCTGTGGGAAAATCGGATTTTAGTAACTTGAATCAATGCATATCGAATATAAGGGATATATTTTAGTTTGAATACTCAGGCTTAATGTCCTTTGTTAAGAAATGAAAAAGTGGGCAATTTAAAAGAAGAGTGCAGAGAAATTCAGGACTGATAATGTTTGCTGAGAAATTTAAAGTTGATTTATATAGGAGGATATTAAAATTATGTTATTGCTTAATAAAGAGGATATTAAAAAGGTATTTGACATGAAAGATGCTATTGATGCTGCAAAAGAGTCATTGTCTATATTTTCACAGGGTAAAAGTGTAGTGCCCTTGAGGACGAATATTGATATACCCAAATATGAAGGGCAGAGTTTGTTTATGCCTGCTTATGTGGAGAGCCTTGACAGCGCCGGCATCAAGATTGTTTCGGTCTTCCCTAAAAACATTGAGAAAGGGCTGCCTTCAGTACCAGCTAAGATGATACTTCTTGATGGCAAAACCGGCGATGTAATATGTATAATGGATGGTACTTATCTGACTCAGCTTAGAACGGGTGCCACCTCAGGTGCGGCAGCTGATATATTGTCGAGAAAAGATTCGAAAAATGGTGCATTGTTTGGAACTGGTGGTCAAGCCGCATCCCAGCTTGAGGCAATGCTCACTGTGAGAAATCTTAATATAGTAAAGGTTTTTGATATTGATAAAGAAAGAGCTGAGGCTTTTGCTGAAAGAATGAGCGGGGAGTTAAGCCGTTTTTCTACAAAAATCGTTGCTGCAGAGAGTTCCGATGATGCCGTTAATGATGCAGACATCATAACTACAGTAACTACTTCTAAAAAAGCTGTTTTTAACGGCAGGCTTGTAAAGAAGGGTGCTCATATAAATGGAGTTGGTTCATATACCCCTGTTATGGAGGAGCTTGATGAATACATAGTCCAAAATGCTGATAAAATCTATATGGATTCCAAAAGTGCTGTTCTTTCTGAAAGCGGCGACTTTATAATTCCAATTCAAAAAGGGCTTATTGATGAAAGCAAGATAAATGGCGAACTAGGAGAAGTTATCTGTGGAAAAATTCAGGGAAGAATTTCCGAAGATGAAATAACCATATACGAAACTGTGGGAATTGCCGTAATGGATGTTGTTACAGCCTATAAAATTTACGAAAAGGCAGTTAAGGCTAAAATCGGCACAAATGTAGATTTGTAAATATCGTAATAGTTCTTAACTTTTCATGTTGTAGAACTGAGAGGTTTAAAACTGGCAGTCATCGGATAGGTTTTTCCCCTAAGGGATAACGTATTCTAAATACTAAAGCTACTGACAATAACTGTTAATAGGGTTCAGGTGTAGAAAAGTATTCTTTATTGGTAAACTCCATCTGAACCTAAGAATCACTTGATGTTGATGTTAATGTAATGTACACAAAAGCTTTAAAAAATTTGATATTTAACATCAATTGGCGAGAAACCATCCATCTCTCCATAACTGGTGCGACGAATCGCTCTTTCTTTTGATTTTTGGTGTGATCAATCTATAATATAATGTGAAACGGGTTGATGTAAAAGATGCTTATAAAATTATAAAAATATTGGATCCAGGCTTATCAAATGTGATTTTCCAATGTCAATGAGGATATTTTGACCCAGAGTCTGAGATTACACTCCACAGCATAAGTAAGGAAAACAGGAACCGTAGAAACTATAGGGATAACTTGGAAAATAAGAGAAACTAGAAACTACTGTTGGTAAAAAAATATTCCGTGGAGTCTGCTCTCTTTCCAGGAAACTCCAACTTCAAGCTTGAAGTACCTCTGGATGCAGCTAAGTGGTGATTAGTTTACTATAAGTAAACCACTTGTTGCAAAATGATTTCCAACCAAATTAAACTCTAAAAGTGTTTCAATGTTTTGAAATGGAATGGATTGAGATACCTGTTTTTATTTCTCTTAAAAAAATAAAAACAGCTGGAAAACTTTCGCCGAAATGCTTTATTTATGCGACTTTAAGTCCTATAATAAAAATAAAGAATGGCTATTTTACGTTAGTTGAACCTTAACATGAGATGTATTTAAATTATTTTCAACCCCTTTGGCATATGTCTTATTTCCCTGGTTGAACCTTAACATGAGATGTATTTAAATGATGATCGAGATCAGAAGCCTAGCAATGAAGAACCTGTTGAACCTTAACATGAGATGTATTTAAATAAAGAATAAGGACTCGAAAAAATATATCTACGTATGGTTGAACCTTAACATGAGATGTATTTAAATTAGTTTCATAGTCAAGCCCTACAGCTCCGCGAGCGTGTTGAACCTTAACATGAGATGTATTTAAATGACAATGGCTTAACTATAAGCGAGGCGAATTTGATTGTTGAACCTTAACATGAGATGTATTTAAATGGCTTTTATGATGGATGATAAAGTCGGAGATGAGGAGTTGAACCTTAACATGAGATGTATTTAAATGTAACGAATACAGTTTTATCCCATGCAGGGGGCTTGTTGAACCTTAACATGAGATGTATTTAAATCCGACGCCGAACTTATGGATGATACTCTGGATGTTATGTTGAACCTTAACATGAGATGTATTTAAATGTTTGTCTGCTGTTCGCTTGGCTTCCTCAAGCAGGTTGAACCTTAACATGAGATGTATTTAAATATGTGGATTGTGCCATATTGGCTTCCTTACATAACCTGTTGAACCTTAACATGAGATGTATTTAAATTTTAATTCGTGCCGTTCCCCACCATAGGCGGATTGTTGAACCTTAACATGAGATGTATTTAAATGGTATGCCAGATAGGATTGTTTTAATGCCACACGGTGTTGAACCTTAACATGAGATGTATTTAAATTTAATATAACGAACTTCAAATTCTACACCTTAATGTTGAACCTTAACATGAGATGTATTTAAATGGTATGACAGATAGGATTGTTTTAATGCCACACGGTGTTGAACCTTAACATGAGATGTATTTAAATTTATTATCCCGAACTTCAAATTCTACTCCTTTATGTTGAACCTTAACATGAGATGTATTTAAATAGGGATTTAATGGACTTTGACTGGTATTTTTATTTGTTGAACCTTAACATGAGATGTATTTAAATTGCTCAGGTAGATTTCTGATCCTGCCACCGTTAACTGTTGAACCTTAACATGAGATGTATTTAAATCCCCATTCCAATTCCAAACAATCTTCCAGGTCAGGTTGAACCTTAACATGAGATGTATTTAAATTAGGGTATAAATTTCATGCTATCACCTTCCTTCACTGTTGAACCTTAACATGAGATGTATTTAAATTGCTTAGTCTTAATCCTTTTCCACTCTTTCCAAAAGCGTTGAACCTTAACATGAGATGTATTTAAATGGGCAATATCGTTGACCTGCATTTATAATCTTCCCACAGTTGAACCTTAACATGAGATGTATTTAAATTAACCATTCAACTCCTTATATACATCCTTGTGTGGTCGTTGAACCTTAACATGAGATGTATTTAAATCAAGTTCTTCAGCTCTCCCCAGAATGTCAGCAATATGTTGAACCTTAACATGAGATGTATTTAAATAGCTGTTAGGTGCTGGTGTTCCTGTAAGTCCCACTATGTTGAACCTTAACATGAGATGTATTTAAATTATAGACCTGTTGAGAATTTACCTCCAGCATACCAGGTTGAACCTTAACATGAGATGTATTTAAATAGACTAGAACCAACGCCATCAATTACAGTTGCCAAATGTTGAACCTTAACATGAGATGTATTTAAATAATACAAGGGCAAGACTGAGAGAATGGCGACATACGTTGAACCTTAACATGAGATGTATTTAAATAATTATTAAGTGTTTGAGATGGTTTTTGACTTAAGGTTGAACCTTAACATGAGATGTATTTAAATTAACTATACACCTGCCTTTGCTCCTTCTCCTTCTTGTTGAACCTTAACATGAGATGTATTTAAATGAGCGTTACAACAAATTGCCCAGCGAAATAGCGAGGGTTGAACCTTAACATGAGATGTATTTAAATTCCCTCCTAGGCTTCTTTCTGCATTAGATATCTTTGTTGAACCTTAACATGAGATGTATTTAAATTAGCAAGTATCTTGGGGTCATTCCTGGCATTATAAGTTGAACCTTAACATGAGATGTATTTAAATTGTTCTTTATCAAATTTTTCTTCATGCCCATTATTGTTGAATCTTAACATGAGATGTATTTAAATCTGGGATTTCGACATATTCCCCGTCGCCCTTCTTGTTGAACCTTAACATGAGATTAGTTTAAAAAATGTTTTAGAATTATATTAAATTTTTATCGTCGACCCTGAATAGAGTAAAAGTTACCGGAGGTCGACGATTTTTATATTTGTAGTTAATTAGCCGCCTGAGATTAATTTTTAAAACTTTTGTAGGAATATTTCTGAATATTGCATTTTTCTAGATGCTGATGTATTCTATACTTGATGGGATTTTAGGATACCTATAAGGAATTGAAACTATAAAAAAGCCTCCTGACTTGGAACCTCATTATAGATTTTAGGATACCTATAAGGAATTGAAACTCATATTCTATAGAAGTTTCTTCTGACGGTGTAACATGATTTTAGGATACCTATAAGGAATTGAAACACATCTAATCCCATGTGATCTGCAAGCCAGTAGAAACGATTTTAGGATACCTATAAGGAATTGAAACCCTTTCCTGTTCAGTGGGAACCCTTGCTTGCTTTTTGATTTTAGGATACCTATAAGGAATTGAAACTCCTTCCTAAGTCCCCAAACTTGTACAAAATCCAATGTGGATTTTAGGATACCTATAAGGAATTGAAACCCTTTTTCATCAAAATTCCTCCTTAATTGGTTATTTTAGATTTTAGGATACCTATAAGGAATTGAAACTGGAGCACAGAGCAGATGACTTGAAAAACTATATTTGATTTTAGGATACCTATAAGGAATTGAAACAGATAAATCCTCAAAAGGAAGTGTAAATAATGTTTTTGATTTTAGGATACCTATAAGGAATTGAAACAATCATGTTGTGAATTTATAAAACGGCATCTATAAGATTTTAGGATACCTATAAGGAATTGAAACTTGGGTTGGGATAAGGAAGAATAAAAATTTCATGAAAGGATTTTAGGATACCTATAAGGAATTGAAACGAATAAAGGTTTAACTAAAAAACCATTGCCGAGTGTTGGATTTTAGGATACCTATAAGGAATTGAAACTATAACACTCTGCACATAATAGAGGTTCATATCTCTGATTTTAGGATACCTATAAGGAATTGAAACTTCTTCTGGCATGGTGAAATACTTCTGGTCCATGCTTGGATTTTAGGATACCTATAAGGAATTGAAACATTTCCCCTGTAACAGCCCTGTGTTAATATTACTTGGATTTTAGGATACCTATAAGGAATTGAAACGCGCGAATATGATGGTTACAGGCGGAATACCAGACAGATTTTAGGATACCTATAAGGAATTGAAACATTCTATTTTCTTGTGAAGAAGTTTAAAAGCTGGTCTGATTTTAGGATACCTATAAGGAATTGAAACATAAATCCAAATATAGTAACAGGAATAACCTCTGTACGATTTTAGGATACCTATAAGGAATTGAAACTAGGGTGCGGCTAGAAAGGAGAAATAACGTACTGTACGATTTTAGGATACCTATAAGGAATTGAAACTCGGTTCTTTGACGCTTACGCCGTATGTTAGATATCCGATTTTAGGATACCTATAAGGAATTGAAACTTTTCCACTAAACTTACATAACTATCCGATTTATTTGATTTTAGGATACCTATAAGGAATTGAAACGCATACTCAATCTCTACTTCTCCCCTGTGGTGAAGATTTTAGGATACCTATAAGGAATTGAAACATGTTAGGGTTATCTGGTTGTGGAGACAGTGAAGAAAAGATTTTAGGATACCTATAAGGAATTGAAACCCTTGATACCTAATGGAACTATAGGAACTACTGTAGATTTTAGGATACCTATAAGGAATTGAAACTTCCCGAAGTTTTAGCTGTGGTAGATGGTGGAGAATTAGGATTTTAGGATACCTATAAGGAATTGAAACATGAAAAAATAGCAAGCATAAAAGCGAAAATGGCCGGATTTTAGGATACCTATAAGGAATTGAAACCTGCTAATAAATACTGGGTTGCGTTACGCCGAAGGTTTGATTTTAGGATACCTATAAGGAATTGAAACTTCCAACGGAGGGGAATAGGTTCATTGTGGCAGATTTTGATTTTAGGATACCTATAAGGAATTGAAACTCATTTCGCGCAGATATATCAGAAATTAAAACATCAATGATTTTAGGATACCTATAAGGAATTGAAACCTGCCAAATCCTGTATTTGTGCAGTTTCTACTTGTAGATTTTAGGATACCTATAAGGAATTGAAACGCTATTGGATTATATATATTGTCCAGCCCGGGCAGGTGATTTTAGGATACCTATAAGGAATTGAAACATGTTGTTCCACTACCTGCAACAGGGTCTATAACTGATTTTAGGATACCTATAAGGAATTGAAACTTGTATCTAATGAAGGATTAATTGCCTCTCCATTTTTGATTTTAGGATACCTATAAGGAATTGAAACAACCTAATAATTCATCAGGAGTAACTTCCAGTGCTGATTTTAGGATACCTATAAGGAATTGAAACAACATTGCTGCGTAGTAGCTGTGACATTTCCTGTAGTCGATTTTAGGATACCTATAAGGAATTGAAACCTGGTAGCGCTCCCGCAAATTCCGATTCTATAGTTCGATTTTAGGATACCTATAAGGAATTGAAACTGCCATGCTCTATCCTTATCCAGCCGTTCAATAATCCGATTTTAGGATACCTATAAGGAATTGAAACTGAATTAAATCATCATATTGTCCTTTTAACCTCTTGATTTTAGGATACCTATAAGGAATTGAAACAACATTCTTTTACTCTGTTGCCACTGCTACTTAAATTGATTTTAGGATACCTATAAGGAATTGAAACACCCCTAAAAAGAAACATGGTAAGGTAATTTGCATAGATTTTAGGATACCTATAAGGAATTGAAACCTGCTTTTGCCCTTTCTATTTCTTTCTGTAGCTTTTGATTTTAGGATACCTATAAGGAATTGAAACCTCAAGTTTCCACCACTGTCAGTAGTACCACCAAAAGATTTTAGGATACCTATAAGGAATTGAAACTTGAATATTTTGGTGGTACTGTGGTGCATTTAAGTTGATTTTAGGATACCTATAAGGAATTGAAACACATCTTCCATCTTGAATATGTGTTCAATCATCTTTGATTTTAGGATACCTATGAGGAATTGAAACGCAGATAATTCAGGGTGTTTTTCAACTTGATTGATGATTTTAGGATACCTATGAGGAATTGAAACAGTAATGTTGGTCCACCTTCCCAGTATGTTGTACCCATTTTAGATTACCTATTAGGAATTGAACCCCAAATTACTAAAGTACAACAACTTGCAACATTGCGGATTTGGCCTATATTCGAATTGATGAACATATATGAGTTAGCTATAATAATCATATGGAGGAAATAAGAAATGTCAGGTAATGGTAAGAAGTATAATACAGAATTCAGAGCAGATGCTGTAAGGCTTGTAGTAGAAGAAGGTAGATTTGTAAACAGTGTGTCAAATGATTTAGGCATAAATGAGCAAACCTTGAAAAACTGGTTCAGACTCTTGGTTTTCAGCAGCACAAAATTTTGGAGTAAATGCTAGGGAGCTAATAGAGATATGTACATGGGCGCAAAATTCTGATATGTCGTATGTTTCGAATACTAGGAATTTTAGATTGCAATTAGATATAAGCTATTATAATAATTATACGACTGTTATGTTAGATTAGGAGAAACTAAAATGTATAAATTTCAATACAAAGATGGTGCTGAAAAGCAAAACATAATTGACCAAAACAAAGATAAAATATTAATTGAGGAAGATAGCATTAAGGAGGGTAATTTTCTTATCTTTAGTGATATTAAACCACTGGAAAATCAAATGTAAGACTTGGATAATACAGCAAATATGATTTTACTTAAATAGGAGGAGATTATCATAGAATACAGAGCAAAATAGCAGCTAGAGGTAGCTTTTTTTATTTTTTGCCATAAATATTAAAAAATATGATAATATTAATTTGTAGAAGTAAATGCTATTTTTAGAAATGAGATTATTATTAACTTTGAGATAAGTTATCTTTCACCAGATCACAAAGATTATTGATTCGAATTTTAATAAGTACAGATAAAATTATATGAAAATGGAGGAGTAAATATGTTATCAGGAAAAATAATAACTTTAGGAATCACGGCATGTAGCCCAGCATACCAATCAATTACGTTAATTAGGGAATTGAGAAAGCGTGGTGCACAGGTACATGTAGTTATGACGACAAACGCAGTTAATTTTGTTACACCACTTATGGTACAGAGAGAGGCAGGAACGCCTATCCAGATTGAGCAGTTTGAACTTCCAAAGGCTTATGATATGAATCATCAGTCACTGTCGTTTAAATCTGATTTAATGCTTGTTGCACCAGCTTCTGCTAATACCATTGGAAAGGCAGCAAATGGAATAGCAGATAATCTTCTTACTACAAATCTATTATCAACAAATTCGCCTATTGTTTTTGCAACTCATATTAACCCGACAATGTACAGTAAACCAAGTGTACAAAGAAATGTGAAAATACTTAAAGAAGATGGGGTAATATTTGTTGAAAATAAAGAGGCCAAATTCCCAAGCATGTTTCCGAGCATAGAGGCTATTATTAAAACAGTCGAAGAAGTAATTAGTTACTGTGGCTCCTGCACAAAGCACAGCTAGTGTAACAGCTCCTGCGCATCCAGTACAACCAGCACAATAAATTTAGCCTCGGGTTATTTATTTAAGCTGAGGCTTATTTTTGTTATAAAGTGTATTATAATATACAAAATTTAAAAGTTTTGTATAAGATAATATAGAGATTCTCATGATATGAAAATATCTGTAATTAATTTATTTTATCATAAAATGGGAAATAATGATGTTGACAGAAAATGATGTTGTTGATGCAACGTGTAAGGCAATTGAAAATGAAGGATATACGATAAATCAAAAATTAAATACCATTCAGAAAGGAATAGATATAGTTGGAGAAAAAAATGGTATTAAAATCTACATCGAGGCTAAAGGTGGTACAAGTTCTAAATTAACAACAAACAGATATGGCAAACCGTTTAATGGTAATCAAGTTAAAGATCACGTTGCTAATGCTTTATTGAAAACTTGTGAAACTATTTCAAAGTATCATGGACCCAACACGGAAGTAGCGATGGCATTTCCAGACAATGAGGAACATAGGGATAGAATTGCTAAAATTCAGCCAGTAATAAGAAAATTGAACATTATATTATTTTGGGTTAAAGAAGATAAAAGTGTTGAAAAAGTATGATTTAATAAAATTTAAGTCCGTAAAAATTGTGAGGCAAATATAGATAAAAAGCAGATTGTCTTTAAAATTTCATAATATTTACAAATAGTTAACTTGAGTGACACTAAGCCGTAATAAAAATCATATATACTTATAAGTGTCCTAGGGAAATAAACCTTAGCGAAAGTGAAAAATAATGTGTTTACATATACAAGAGAAAAAAGTAATGGTAATTACCAAGGCAGTGTCTGTGGCTGCAGGACACTATAAACTTAAATGCAACCACCATAGAATATCTAGTCAATAGATCTCCCTTAGTTTAATCACACAAAATAAGCATCTGTCATTTAGGATGCTTATTTTTATGATGTTTACAAATAGTTTATGAATGAGACATTGGGATGTAACAAATATTCTATATAATTATAAATATTCTAAGGGATAACCTTAGTTTACATAAATTAATCATTCTCTTTAAAAATAGTTACAGGTGTATATTAGTGTCTGTGGTTGCAGGGCACGTTAAACTTAAATGCAACCACAACAAGATTCTATGTAAATTTAGACTCCTTTTTAAAGATGTGATGTAAGATAAGCACCCTAAATGATGGGTGCTTATCTTAGTTGAGGTTTATAATGTTTAAATTTAGTATATTTTATAGAATAATAATATTTTTTTAATGATTAGCACTAGTAATTGAAATTATCTTATAAATGAAAATTTGAAAGATAGAAGTAAGAAACACATTTAAGAGAAGTCTAAAGAAACTAAACTAGATAGTGAAGTTATTACTCGAAACGCAGTGGGTAATACGGATGACAAGTTTGAGAAGTTTCGTACTCTTTTAGAACGTCAATAACTATATCAAGTGAATATAACTGGATTTGCTTAATCATTTCTATTTCTTGGTCGCTAAGGTCGGTACTTATAAATTTTTTGTTTATTTTATCTTCGATTGTAGCTTTTATCTTGGCAAAATCCGTGCTCATAATTATCACCTCCTTTTATAAAGTGATAATTCTACAGAAATATGATAATACCTTTAAAAAAATATAGGTTTAGATAATATGAGTGAGAATCAGATGATTGAATACAAATTGGTTATAATTGTGTAAGAGTTCCAAATTTTTTGGAGCTCTTTTTTAATACTATAAAGGAAAGTCCTATGAGTGAATGTTAGAGGAAGAGGAGAACGAGTGACAAAAATAATTCTTATCACACGAAAATAACAATGTTATTACATTCTTTAACCATAGTGGGTATATATACTATATTTAAAGTTAAATTTAACTTTAAATAATTTAATTCAGGAGGTACAAGAAAATGTTAAAGATGAAATACAAAGTAATATCAGCTGCTATGGTTATTGCACCATTATTTTTAAGTACAGGATTTGCTACAACGGTTCAAGCGTGTCCTACTAAGGCACCTATAGCAGTCCATAAGGTGGTACGCAAAGCAGCACCGAAGCCAGTTCGCAATATAGCGCCAAAGCCAGTTCGCAAAGCAGCACCGAAGCCAGTTCACAAAGGAGTAGTAAAACCGATAAATAAGTCAAAGCATAAAGTAGCACCAAAGGTAGCACATAAAGCAGTACCAAGACCAATTACTCAAGTACAGCATAGGTAAAGCAGTAGTTATTGCCCCGGAAACGGGGCTTTATTTTTTATTATGTATAGTTAATAAAAATAACCCCCAGCCCAATGATATGCTTCCCTTTTATCATAAGGAGGAGCATATCGAGAAGCTGGAGGTACTGAGTTATAGGACTAATAAAATGAAAGAATTTATCAATTAGTAATATATCCATAAAATATGGAATTATTCTTAATATTATAAACTATTGATTTTTAGAGGTTAATCTAAGTGTTTTTCCGATGGAGAGCTGAATTTTGCTCTTGAGCTTTCAGCTTGAGGATCGTGATTTATATGCTTCTTTTTAAATTTACCATTTTCTTTTTTATTGTTGTTTTTTATTTTATTATGCATAAATATATCGCCTCCCTAAGTATAGGTTTTCCTAAGCCTCTGTTTTTATACTGGAGTATAAATGATTAGAAATAATATAAATTCCTTTTAAAATGGGATTCTGTGGTACGGGGCAGATACTTGATAGGTACTTAAAAAACTGCTATATTTTAATGAAGTAAAGTTATACAGTAATATTATGTGAAATTATCAAGCTATTAAAACTGTGAAGAATTATGGAGGATGAATATTTATGGAAAATAAAACTTTGTATTATGAATTTGTTCCTGCTGAGGGCAATTTGGTTAAACCTGATCCAGAAAAGACTGCACTTCTTATTGTGGACATGCAGAATCAGTTTGTGAAGAAGGATTTTGGAGATGCCAGGATTGCCAAAGAGAAAGGAATGTGGGACAGCTGGAAATATTTTTATGATCGTTTAGAGAATACTGTTATTCCAAATAATAAAAAACTTTTGGATTTTTTTAGAAAAAATAAAATGGAAGTCACTTATGGGAGGATAGCCTGTTACCATAAGGATGGAAGGGACAGATCTCCTGTACAGAGAAGACCTGGATGGAATAATATACTTCTTCCTGTTGGAACTTATGGGGCTGAGATTATAGATGAACTCAAGCCTTTAAAAGATGAAATTGTAGTTGAAAAAACCACTGACAGTGTACTTTATGGCTCCAATTATGAAAGAATTTTGAGAAACATGGGCATTGAATATGTGATATGTACTGGAGTTGTTACAGATCAATGCGTGGCATCTACAGTAAGGAGCCTTGCAGATGCAGGCTTTGAGGTGATACTTCCCGAAGACGGCTGTTGTGCTGCCACAAAAGAGCTTCATGATGCGGAACTGACTATAATGAACCAGATCTACTGCAGTGTGTGCCGTCCATCCCATATTGGGTTTGGGTGCTCATAATTGCGGCTGTTATTACTGCAATAAATATAGTGGGCATAGAATTGGCAGCTAAAACCAACAATATTCTGGTTTTATTTATGGGAATCGTAGTAATTGTGTTTATTGTTTCCTGTTTTAAAGCTGTTTCTCAGGGGGCGGGAGAGGGAACTTTAATTTCTATAAAACCCTTCTTTGACAGTGAGAATTTTTCTACTACACTTATAATCTCAGGTGCTGCAATGGCCTGTTTTTCTTTTCTGGGTTTTGACTCCATAACCACACTCTCAGAGAAAGCAATAGATCCCAGACGGGATATGTGGAAAGCAGCTATATTATCCTGCTTTATATGTGGAATACTTTTTATAGTGCAAGCTTATGCAGCACAGCTTCTGTGGCCGGATGTTACTACATTTCCCTCAAGTGATGCAGCTTTGTTTGATATAGCCAAAAAGGCTGGTGGTCCTGCAATGGCAACTTTGTATACAGTGGCAGTTATAATATCTACTTTAACAGCGGGACTCACAGGGCAGTCAAGTGCCTCCAGGCTTATGTTTGGAATGGGGCGTGATCAGGTGCTCCCGGAAAAGTTTTTTACCCATCTTCATCCTAAATTCAACACGCCTGTTTATAATATCATGCTTATGTGTTCCATAAGTATTGTAGGTGCACTGCTTCTGCCTATTTCCACGATTGCAGAATTGATGAATTTTGGCGGCCTTGCCGACTTCATGTGTGTAAATCTTTCAGTTATTGTATATTACTTTTTTACAAAAAGAGAGAAAAAGATTTTTCGTAACTTGATAATTTCAGCTTTGGGGTTTATAATATGTTTTTATCTATGGATTCATTTATCTCACCTGACCTTGAAGGTTGGCTTCATATGGCTTATAGTGGGAGCTGTATATCTTGCTTTGACCACCAAGGGATTTAAAAATTTACCGCCTGTTTTTAAAGGTATATGACAGAACTGGCCGTCAGTTGATTGATGGTCCTTATTTACAGCGGGATTTTGAACTTGTATAATTGTATTAAAAATTTAACTGAGGCTTGTTTTTATCCGAACGCTACCATTTGCTAATACTCTCCAGCTTCTCAAAGTGGGAGATAAGCACTGCTACGCGCCTGGGTTCTTCCCCTAAAGGATAACGTATTTTAAGTGCTAAAGGCACTAAGAATACTGTTAATAAAGTTCAGGTGGAGGAAAGTAATCCTTATTAGCAAACTCCATCTGAACCTAAGAATCACTTGAGGTAACTTTTGTTGTCGACCCTGAATAGAGTAAAAATTACCGGGGGTCGACAATTTTTATGTTTCCAGTTAACTTGCGACTTGAGATTGGTTTTTGAAATTCTTCCAAAAACTTTCTTAGATATTGCAATTTTGTACAAGCTGATGTATGCTTTGTTTGATTGGTTTTTAGATTACCTATGAGGAATTGAAACTCCATCACTTTGTAATCAGATTTTAGTTCCTCTCCTAGTTTTTAGATTACCTATGAGGAATTGAAACCTGGATCTTCTTTCCTCATAGTGGTTATTGCAACTCGTTTTTAGATTACCTATGAGGAATTGAAACACAGTTTTGTTCAGAAATACGAATAAGGCATATTTACAGTTTTTAGATTACCTATGAGGAATTGAAACCTAATTTATGATTATGTTGCATATTCTTCACTTGTGTTTTTAGATTACCTATGAGGAATTGAAACACAGGTTGGAAGAAATAGAGTATTGTAGTGAAAAAAGTTTTTAGATTACCTATGAGGAATTGAAACATCTGACTATTACCGATCATTGTTTTTAAATCGTCTTTGTTTTTAGATTACCTATGAGGAATTGAAACTTAAATATAAAATAGTAAATGATACTGCATATCTTGTTTTTAGATTACCTATGAGGAATTGAAACTGATGTAGAAGAATTAAATCAAAAATCAAAGGAGTGTGTTTTTAGATTACCTATGAGGAATTGAAACCTTCAAGAAAAACGAAATGATTCTGACCAGCAATGGCGTTTTTAGATTACCTATGAGGAATTGAAACACGTTTATAAAGGGAATTAATAATGCCCCAAAAGCTTGTTTTTAGATTACCTATGAGGAATTGAAACTACAAAAACCATTTTTCTTTTTTTCTATTCTTGTAGTGTTTTTAGATTACCTATGAGGAATTGAAACACAAGTTTGTTCCATAATTCAATTATGTCCGGACAGTTTTTAGATTACCTATGAGGAATTGAAACAAATTCATCCTGTTTTCTAAAATTGGTATAGCCCATGGTTTTTAGATTACCTATGAGGAATTGAAACATCTATTTTTAATTCTTCTATGTCTCTGATATATTCTGTTTTTAGATTACCTATGAGGAATTGAAACTTTCAAAATGGCACAATGATTTAAGCGCTAACCTCATGGTTTTTAGATTACCTATGAGGAATTGAAACAAGGAAACACCAAAGGGAAGGCGCAAAATGCCCAGGGGTTTTTAGATTACCTATGAGGAATTGAAACTTTTTATAAGATTTAAATTTAGGATGCTTATCTAAATGTTTTTAGATTACCTATGAGGAATTGAAACTTTGCTTACCAAATTTTATTTTCTTTGCATCTTTTAGTTTTTAGATTACCTATGAGGAATTGAAACTTAAAAAGGCAAAAATATATCGCCTCGCCCTTACCGCCGTTTTTAGATTACCTATGAGGAATTGAAACATCTCTATTATCTGACAATTCATAGTCAGCCCCCACGTTTTTAGATTACCTATGAGGAATTGAAACTCTGCATCATACAATACTTCACCTAAGTTGCCTTTCTGTTTTTAGATTACCTATGAGGAATTGAAACTTAAATACATCTTGATATGTTTGTACTTTGCTCTTTGTTTTTAGATTACCTATGAGGAATTGAAACCCTCCTTCTTTTCGTATTTAACATAAGCCTATTAGATAGTTTTTAGATTACCTATGAGGAATTGAAACATAAAAAGGAGTGTATTATTGTGAAAAATGAAAAAAGGTTTTTAGATTACCTATGAGGAATTGAAACTACTTTATGTTTATATATTGTCTTACCTTTCTCCATTCAGTTTTTAGATTACCTATGAGGAATTGAAACCTAATAGCCTTATATTGGGAACGTATATAGCCCGTTTTTAGATTACCTATGAGGAATTGAAACTTAAAATCTTTACAAAGTGAGATATAATAATATTAGGTTTTTAGATTACCTATGAGGAATTGAAACCCATTTGGCAATAATTTCATATGTTCTTCCATATCTGTTTTTAGATTACCTATGAGGAATTGAAACTTATTTTATTAATACACTAACTATAGAACTGCTGCGGTTTTTAGATTACCTATGAGGAATTGAAACATGGTTGCCCTGTAATTGCGAGTGCCGCAGACAACCGTTTTTAGATTACCTATGAGGAATTGAAACTTTTTATAACGTGAAAATAGCAGTATTTTGATGGGAGTTTTTAGATTACCTATGAGGAATTGAAACTAAAACTATCTCCTCTATAAGCATTTGATAGAGCAGGTTTTTAGATTACCTATGAGGAATTGAAACTCAATATGAAGGGATAGAAAGTGCTTACGGTGATGAAGGTTTTTAGATTACCTATGAGGAATTGAAACATATTTTTTCTGGTTCTTCTTTAAAACATATAGAAGTTTTTAGATTACCTATGAGGAATTGAAACTCCAACTGTCTTCCAATAGATGCATATACTTTATCAGTTTTTAGATTACCTATGAGGAATTGAAACCCGTATCCAGCATCTTGTTCGTGCTCTATTCCTAATGTTTTTAGATTACCTATGAGGAATTGAAACACTTGTACACTAGGTATACTGGGAACACTGCCCCCAAAGTTTTTAGATTACCTATGAGGAATTGAAACAACGAAGGTCGAATAAGGTCAGACAAGGAGCGAGCGTTTTTAGATTACCTATGAGGAATTGAAACTATGATGATGCTAATGAACAAATGCAGGAAGTTTACGTTTTTAGATTACCTATGAGGAATTGAAACTTAAATAAGCATTTTGTTGCTCTGTTTGATATTTAGATTTTAGATTACCTATGAGGAATTGAAACCTTCAAGTGCCTCTTTGACCTTATCCAGAGTACCCTTGATTTTAGATTACCTATGAGGAATTGAAACTCTCCTTGGTGGCACTGGCGTTGTAAAAGACAATGCATGATTTTAGATTACCTATGAGGAAAAATAAAATGTTTGAAGGGAACTTATATGAGAAAACGGCATTATTATAAAGGTGAACCAATGGATATGTTACATACGGTAGCATTTAAAGAGATGCATACTATCATTTCCTGTATGGTAAAATTATCTTCACCTGTTAATGTCAACCGTCTTAAGAAAACTGTTGAACTTACAAGTGTGCAAATTCCCGAAATCTTATGTTATTATCAACCTGCAAAAAATCGATGGGTTTATTCATCAAAATTGAAGCACACAGTAGTTGTCCAATTGGGAGAAAATGATGATCCTCCGCAGCAGCCAATTGATTTTCTTAGAGATACCCAGCTTAAAATTTTTATAAAAAATATACCGGAACCTATGATTTACATAGTGATGAGTCATATATTCACAGATGGTTCGGGTTTTAAAGAATTTCTTTATTTACTGGCTAATAATTATAACCATAAAAAATTAATCTCGAATTTTCATAACCAGCGTTCAAGTGAATCTATTGTAAAAACACTGCTCGGCAATAATAGAGAATATAAATCAAAAATGGATCTGCCTGATAATATTTTGACTGTACCATTTACAAATGAAGATCCTATTTTGAAGAAATTCATTGATTACATTGAGATATCAAGAGATAAATTTTTAAAAATCCACCAAAGAGCTAAAGAATATTGCCTAACTATTAATGATGTAATTATGGCTGCATATATTATTACTTTATCACGAAAAACAGGATTGACAAAAATATCGCTTCCATGTCCAATTGATTTGAGGCAATTTTTTACTTCTCAATCACCGCGTATTGCCAATTTGACAGGAGAATATGGATTGATAATTTCAGTTGAAAACAATGATGATATTTTTACTATTGCTCGAAAAATTCACAATCATATAATAGATTTAAAGGACAGAAAGACATTTTTCAAGTCAATTCCAAAGCTGCAGTCAATTTATCACAAACTTCCTATTTTTCTTGTCCGCTGGATAATTTCGAATCATTACCATGTTCAGCCGGTTTCCTATACTAATTTTGGCATTCTCGACCAGCAATTTTATTTTGAAGACAATGCAATTTTACATTGTATGTTAACAGGGAGCTTCAGAAGAGTTCCACAATTTCAGCTGGCTGTTTCTACGTATTCAGGAGTATGTACTTTAAGCTTTTGCATGATAGGCAGTCATTTAAATAAAGAAGAAGGACATGATATGATAAAAAATATAGCTGTGTTATTGGAAAGATGGAGCCAATAATTGAATAAAAGCTTGAATAGTACACTTCTGCTGCTAATATGATTATAAGTTGAATCTTTTATTTGATTATATTTAGCATAGTGAGCTATACTTGAATTGATGGACATATTGGGGATGCGGGTAATAAACATTAGGTTTATTTGATAAGAGAGCTTTAAAATATGATTTAATAATTGGAGTTGAAAGAGTATGAGGTTAAATATAAATTTAGGATTTAAAGAAAAGTTAAGCCTGCCTATACATTACAATAACATACTCCAGGCAGTTATATTAAACTGGCTTGGAGATAAGAATTATCAAAAATTTATACATGACTGTGGATATAAGGTGGGAAAAAGGAAGTACAAGCTGTTTACGTTTTCTAAAATATATGGGAAATTTAATATAAACAGGGAAAGAAAAACTATAGATTTTTTTGACAATGCACATTTTACTATTTCATCTTTGGAAAATAAGTTCTTGAGTTATCTGGCATTAAATGTTATAGAAAAGGATAATTTTAAGTTTGGCAGCAATATAGTGAGGGTGGATTCAATTGAGACAGTAAATAATAAGATTTCTGAGAGAGAGGAAGTCTACACAAAGTCTCCAATAGTCATGTACAGTACTTTCAAAAATTATGCCGGAAATAAAACTTATTATTATAATCCCTTAGAACGTGAATTTAGTGAGCTTATAAGAAGAAATTTAATACATAAGTATGAAGCTTATTATGACAAGCTGCCTGTAAAAGATGATTTTTCCATAAGCCCTCTTAACATAAAAAAACTAAGGGAAAGAGTAGTTATTTACAAGGATTATGTTATAAAGGGGTGGGATGGAGAATTTTTAATTGAAGGCTCAAAAGAACTTATGGATATAGCTTATAATGCGGGCATAGGGTCCAAAAATTCTCAAGGATTTGGATGCATAGAGATAAAGAAATAAGCTATTAATGGTAGGCTATTCCTTGAGACTATGAATGAAACGTGAACAGAATGTAAGTAAGTTACTGTACATTAAGTTTTTTATGTTTTTGCACAATTATTCTGCAAAATATTGTAGACTTATTTTCCAACCTAATTTATAAATAAAAACAGCAAAAATCGTTGACTTACAACGTTTTATGCTGCTTTTTTCATAGTTATTCCAGAAAACTAAAAATGTCTGGAAAATTTTCAGAGAAATTCTTTATTTATGCGGCTTTAAGGCATATAATAAAAATAAAGAATGGCTATTTTACGACGCTGAACCATAACATGAGATGTATTTAAATTTTGGCGCAGCAGGATATATCGGCTATGAGGGAGTGCTGAACCTTAACATGAGATTAATTAAAAAATGTTTTAGATCTGTATTAAATTTTATGTTGTCGACCCTAAATAGAGTAAAAATTACCGGAGGTCGACAATTTTTATGTTTCCAGTTAATTTGCGGCCTGAGATTGATTTTTGAAATTCTTCCATAGATTTTCCTGGATATTGCAATTTTGGACAAGCTGATGTATTCTATACTCGATGAGATTTTAGATTACCTATGAGGAATTGAAATTATGGAAAAGGGCATAGCCTAGAGGCTACACCCTTTCTGATTTTAGATTACCTATGAGGAATTGAAATCTCGATCAATGGGGTTAGAAATAGGTGAAAACTTGCAGATTTTAGATTACCTATGAGGAATTGAAATAGTTCAAAACATGGCTGCTTCTTATTTTGCGAATTGATGATTTTAGATTACCTATGAGGAATTGAAATTAAAACAGTTTATCCCTGTGGTATGTGTTTCAGCTATGATTTTAGATTACCTATGAGGAATTGAAATCCCCAATGTAGCCAAAACAATAGACTATAATGCTCAAGATTTTAGATTACCTATGAGGAATTGAAATTATTCTAATTGCCTCCTAAATTCATACCAACTTACTGATTTTAGATTACCTATGAGGAATTGAAATATCTTTAAATTATAATTCTGTTTCTTTTTTAGGAACTGATTTTAGATTACCTATGAGGAATTGAAATATCCATCATCTATTATTTCTATAAGCCCATTTTCTATAGATTTTAGATTACCTATGAGGAATTGAAATTCAATTTCCTTATTATCCTACAAAATTTAATTCTATCTGATTTTAGATTACCTATGAGGAATTGAAATAATATTGTATTGAAACCATAGAAGAAATCATTTTTCCGATTTTAGATTACCTATGAGGAATTGAAATTCAAATAGAAGTTGTATAACTCTCATTTTCAATTACAGATTTTAGATTACCTATGAGGAATTGAAATTTACTTACATTCACCAACATAAAAGGTGGCGTATTTTGATTTTAGATTACCTATGAGGAATTGAAATTATAAATCCTACATGGAGAGGATTGTTTGAATTTAGGATTTTAGATTACCTATGAGGAATTGAAATACCTCTGCATCAGCCTCAATGATATTGCTATCATCTGATTTTAGATTACCTATGAGGAATTGAAATTTATGCACCTCTCATTGTAAAAGAGGATGGGAAATACGATTTTAGATTACCTATGAGGAATTGAAATTAAGTTTGACTTTGATAAGAACCAATTTGTAATTAAAGATTTTAGATTACCTATGAGGAATTGAAATTCTAAAATTAAATAGATTAAGGAAGGAAGGGAAAATAGATTTTAGATTACCTATGAGGAATTGAAATTAAATTGATATCTAGTTAAATGTTTTGCAGTCTCTTGATTTTAGATTACCTATGAGGAATTGAAATCTGCTTATTGCGGTATATTGTCCATAAATGGGATAGATTTTAGATTACCTATGAGGAATTGAAATTTTCCCTGTTCTCAGAGAAAGCTTCACCGTATTCATGATTTTAGATTACCTATGAGGAATTGAAATTGGGAGTGGTTTTGGTTATGTTAGATTGGCTTGTCAGATTTTAGATTACCTATGAGGAATTGAAATTTTGTATAAAGTTGACGATCAAAATTGAAAACTATGATTTTAGATTACCTATGAGGAATTGAAATCCCACTGTTTTTTATAAAAAATTATTCAGCACAGGGATTTTAGATTACCTATGAGGAATTGAAATATACCTAACTTTTTAGTTACTTCTCTTTCCAATTTTTGATTTTAGATTACCTATGAGGAATTGAAATTTTTTATGCTTGAAAAGAGGTGAGAACAATTACAAAGATTTTAGATTACCTATGAGGAATTGAAATCTTTTAGAACCATAACGGTCACATTCAATCATCTGCGATTTTAGATTACCTATGAGGAATTGAAATTTTGTTTTTCCCTTTTCTATCAAATCTTCCACATTTAGATTTTAGATTACCTATGAGGAATTGAAATAAAGTTGTTCCATACTTTTGCCTCCTTTCTTGTTTTTGATTTTAGATTACCTATGAGGAATTGAAATTTCCATTCCATATAGGCCTTTCTACCGTAGCATCTGGATTTTAGATTACCTATGAGGAATTGAAATTCATGATCATCCAGAATTATATCTGCCGGGACCCCTGATTTTAGATTACCTATGAGGAATTGAAATTTATGCAGGATTATTTAGACCATATAGACATAACCGAGATTTTAGATTACCTATGAGGAATTGAAATCAGGATCTTCTTCTCCACCTTTTATATGCCCCCACGATTTTAGATTACCTATGAGGAATTGAAATAAATATACTCTTCCATCTTCACAATAAATTTCATCGATTTTAGATTACCTATGAGGAATTGAAATTCTTTAGCCTTACGATAAAACTCTTTTGATACTTCAAGATTTTAGATTACCTATGAGGAATTGAAATTCATTATCTCTCATTGGAATTAAAATATTATACAAAGATTTTAGATTACCTATGAGGAATTGAAATAAATATGGGCTTAAGGGTTTATATCGAGACGGGAGAATGATTTTAGATTACCTATGAGGAATTGAAATTCCGGCAAAAAACAAGGTACAGCAACACAATATCGTCCGATTTTAGATTACCTATGAGGAATTGAAATTTACAAAGTTTAAAATTGGATTTTGTAGATTTGATTTTAGATTACCTATGAGGAATTGAAATCTTCATCTCCCTCAAAGATCCTCTAACCCTTTTAGGATTTTAGATTACCTATGAGGAATTGAAATCTAAATCCCCAACCGAGAACCTGCCACATCTGTCAAGATTTTAGATTACCTATGAGGAATTGAAATTGATTTAATAGATTTAAGAGAAGAAGTAAAACTTATACAGATTTTAGATTACCTATGAGGAATTGAAATCTTAATATGTTTTTCATATCGTTATCAGATATTGTAGATTTTAGATTACCTATGAGGAATTGAAATCATATAATGCAAATTTATTATTATCATCTTGAAACTGATTTTAGATTACCTATGAGGAATTGAAATCTTTCTCTCCAGAATCAATAATTTCATCTAACAAAGATTTTAGATTACCTATGAGGAATTGAAATTTGCATAATTCATCATATCATCTTGCAAATTGTTTAGATTTTAGATTACCTATGAGGAATTGAAATTTAATTCCCTTTATAAACGTTAAGTAGTCCCATATACGATTTTAGATTACCTATGAGGAATTGAAATTCTATTTCAGTTTTTAAACCTTCTATATGCTCTATATGATTTTAGATTACCTATGAGGAATTGAAATATATCAAAGAATACTGTTTTTTTTCTTGTATCCATAAGATTTTAGATTACCTATGAGGATTGAAATATATCTGCTAATATAAAAGCAAATACCAGTATATTGATTTTAGATTACCTATGAGGAATTGAAATCTGAAAATCCTAATTTGAAGTTTGAAATGCTAGATAAGATTTTAGATTACCTATGAGGAATTGAAATTGGATATAGGCAACAAGAAATTGGGGATATGATGGGACGATTTTAGATTACCTATGAGGAATTGAAATCTAAAATAAAGGTATCAGACATACAAGGTGTAATTGGATTTTAGATTACCTATGAGGAATTGAAATGTATCTCTATTCCTTTTATTTTTCTTGATCCACACGAAAGATTTTAGATTACCTATGAGGAATTGAAATTAAATGTTAAATACTCCCACAGACTCATATACATAGGATTTTAGATTACCTATGAGGAATTGAAACTGTAAAGAACTATACAAAGACGGTATAGAAACAGGAGGCTTTAGAATATCTAGCGAGGAATTGAAACCTTATCGGTTGAAAGACATAATTGTATTTATGACTGACGTTTTAGATTATTGCTTTATAATGAAAGGTTACAAAAAGTTAATTGATACATTTGAAAGATTTCTTAAGGATATGGCTTGTAGTGTGATAGGAAAGTTGATAAAAAGTGAGTAAAAAAGAATATTAAAAGTTATGGAAAACTTGGATAAAAAATATGACGGGCTTGGAATAATGAAACTATGAATGAAGTTGAATTTTAACAATTAATTTGATGTTTTAATTGAGTGTTTAAAATGTTTTACATTATTATATAGTATATGTCTGTATCTTATACACATATCCGAGCCCACGAGACAGTACTAGATATCGTATGACGTCTT
>NZ_FXYI02000009.1:0-42389 GCF_900184915.1 Clostridium sp. HV4-5-A1G
AGCTGGGGAAAATATTGGTAAGCGAACCTCTGCTGCCCGAAGTTGAAAAAAATCCCAAGCTTGAAATTTTAACTGGCACTAAAGAGATTGAATTTAAAAAGGGCGAACCTGTAGATATATGGAGATAAGAGTATGTTAGTGCTTAAAAGTAGATATGATGTCCACAAAATGATTTAATTTATACACCAGCAACCGGTGATTATAAATTACAATATACCAGATATCAAATAATTAAGATTTGTGGTTGAAATATCTACTGGCATATAAAAGGGGAAATGTATTATGGAAAATATAGAAGTGAAAAATATACCTAAAAGCAGATGGTTTCGAATTATTCCTCCCTGTATACTTGTTTATATAATTGCGTATATGGATAGGCAAAATATATCTTTTGCGATTGCCGGGGGAATGAACAGGACTTTGGGTATAGGTTCAACTGTAGCTGGAATAGCTGCCGGTATATTTTATGTGGGGTACGTTATACTTCAAATACCAGGAGGAAATTATGCAGAACACAAAAGCGCTAAGAAATTTATATTGAAATCCATAATGGCGTGGGGTTTGATTTCAATAATAACTGGCTTTGTAAATCAAACATGGGAACTGTTGGCATTGCGTTTTGCATTAGGAGTGGCAGAGGGAGGAGTCATGCCGGCTATTCTGGTTTTGATAACTCACTGGTTTCCAAATGAAGAAAGAGGAATGGCAAATGGATTCTTTGCGTTCAATTTTGCAATAGCAAGCGTTATTACTGCTCCTCTTTCAGGATGGATAATTTCTTTTTCTAATTGGCGATGGGTTTTTATTATTGAAGGCATAATAGCATTTATGCTGATATTCATCTGGTATCCGATGATCAGTGATTCTCCCGAAGAGGCCAAATGGATATCATGCGAAGAAAGAGAATGGCTTGTTGAAAGACTGAAAAAAGAACAGAGTGAATTAAAAAAGGCTACTAGATCTTCTGAGAAAAAGCAAAACATTTATGCGTCTTCTAGTTTATGGCTGTTGACTATTACGTATTTCTGTTATCAAGTAGGTATCTATGGGTACTCTTTATGGCTGCCAACGTTGATTAAAGAATTGACAAAAACGGGTATAGGAATAGTAGGATTACTTTCAGCGGTTCCCTATGTAGGGCTGATCTTTGGTATATGGATATTTTCATATTTATCGGATAAAACTCAGAAGAGAAAATTATTTGCAATAATTCCAATGATATTTTTTGCATTGTCACTTACGTTTTCAGTTAAATTTAAAGCTAATATATGGACCTCCTATGTCTTCTTGGCGTTGGCGGGCGTGTTCATTCATGATTATTACAGCAGTTTCTGGTCTTTACCACCTATGTTATTTGAATCTGATGTCAGCGGAGCTGCACGTGGATTTATAAATGGAATAGGCTGTTTAGGCGGATTTATAGGGCCTTATTTGGTAGGGCTCGTTATGACATATACAAATAGTTCAGATATTGGAATGTATATATTAGCCATCGTTTTATTGATAGGATGTTTTTTCAATGCAGTTATAAAGCTCCCTACTATTATAAAAGAAAATAGAAATTAGCAGCTCAAATATAGTTTGGAGACTAAAAATAATAAATAATATTTATAAAAATTGGATAGGTATAACTAAGATTTGTAAAATTAAGGAGGGAAAGGAAGATATGCAATCTGAAAAGACTAGATCAGGTAAATTAAAGATTCGTGGATTACGTTGGTGGATGTTTGTATTCTTCTTAATTATAGGCATATTTAATTACATGGATAGAATTTCATTGTCCATTCCAATGTCATTGATAGGCAAGCAATTGCATATAGGAACAATGTTTACGGGAATAGTGCTGAGTGCTTTTTTCTGGAGTTATACACTTATGCAGTTGCCGGGAGGATGGTTGGTAGATAAATTTAAACCCAGAAGAATTGTGACCTGTGCATTGATAGGCTGGGGTTTAGCTGAGAGTCTAACGGGTCTTGCAAACAGCTTTATGTCTTTGATAATTATAAGGTTATTTCTTGGAGTATTTGAGGGCCCTGTTCAAGTTGGTTGTAATACATCTCTTGTTAGCTGGCTTCTTCCATATGAGCGCGGAAGGGGAAGTACATTGGTAGACAGTGGAGGCCAGCTTGGTGCTGCACTGGGCGGAATAGTAGTCACAGGTCTCATAATGTGGCTGGGTACTTGGAGGATAGCATTTGCAATATTAGGTGTGCTAACTATATTAATTGGCATTGTCGCATATTTGTTTATGAGAGACAATCCTTCAGAACATCCAATGATAACTGAAGAGGAAGTTGAATATCTCAGCAAAAATGAAACTGGGGAAGAAGATAATAAAATTACAGGAGGAAATATTCTTCTGTATTTTAAACATGCTAGTCCATGGATGTTATTGCTGGGATTTGCTTCTTATGATGCTGTTGTATATGGACTGTTGACTTGGATTCCTTATTATATACAAAAAGTTAGGCATATTTCTTTCGGAATGACAGGGGTATGGACAATGCTTATTTTTGGATGCGGGTTTATAGGTGAAATTATTGCAGGGCAATTGTCAGATCGATGGAGGAGACATCCAGGTGCTTCTACGAATGTTGTCATGAAGACAATGCTTGGATTTGCGGGTATTGCAGTAGCAATTTCTGTATTGATGGTTAATTTTGTCCAAAATGCAACTGCTGCTGTTTTATTGATAAGTATCGCCAATTTCTTTTTGCGTTGGGGTGGATTGTATTGGAGTGTACCACAAATGTTAGTGGATAAGCAACATGTAGGAAGACTGTCAGGAGCAATGAATTTCGCAGGAAATGTAACGGGAATTATAATTCCAATTTTGATAGGTTGGATTGCTGCATTCAGTGGAGGATTTACAGCTACCTTTGTTATTTTCTGTGTGGCAGGATTGCTTATGACAATAAGTTCGATATCTATAAACTATTCTCATAAATTAAGTTAAGGATCACTTGATTTGATGTTATATAATATAAAAAGGATTGCTCTAAAATTTATTTTAGGACAATCCTTTTTATATTTAATGAGAATTGTTATATTATAATTGATAAATAATAGTTAATGGTGTGGGAATCAATCAAAACTTTCAATTGGTAAACCCAATTATAAATATAGTATAATAATTGATTCGTGATATAATGATTTTGGATGCCTTAAGGAGGGGATGATAGTCAATATGGAAAAACTTATAATCGATCCATATGAATTTATAACTGTGGATCTTAAAGGGGCAAAAGCAGTATTTTCAACGGCTAGGAGTAATTTAAATTTTAATAAAGCAGAGGATGAAGGAAAAAAAAACATTGAAAATTTAAAGAAATGGTTTAAATTAGAAAATGTGGGATTTTTAAACCAGGTACACGGATGTGAAATTGTCATATATAATCCCGACGATAAAGTGAAAGATGGAGATGGCATAATTACCAATAGATCCTGTACAGCTGTAGGAGTTTTTAATGCGGATTGCGTTCCTGTTATTATATATGATAGAGAGAAAAAGGTAATAGCTGCAGTTCACAGCGGATGGAAGGGGACACTGGCCTGCGTTGTTTCTAAAGCTATTGAAAAACTTGAAAAAGAATACAGCAGTAAACCTGAAAATTTACAGGTGTGTGTGGGACCACATATTCACAGCTGCTGCTATGAGGTGGGAGAAGAATTTAAGAATAAATTTAAAGATGATTCTTTCTACAGGAATAAAGACCACATATTCAATGGAAGAAATTTAGATTTAAAAAAGTGTATATTATATCAATTGTTAGAAAAAGGAGTAAACAGGCAAAATATAAACTATTTGGATATTTGTACAGCATGTAATAGGGAGTTTAAATTATATTCTTATAGAAAAGATAGAGGTACTGGAAGAATGTTTTCATTTGTTTATTTGGATACACTCGCTGAAGAAGGTTAAAATTATGTATTTCTGATTTTCTTAATTATTAGGTTATAGCTGTTAATTTTAGGTCTATAAGGAGGATAAATATTATGTTACAGAAAAAAATATTGATAGTAGATGATGAAGAACATATTTGTGAACTTATTGGATTCAATCTTAGAAAAAATGGATACAGAACTATTGTAGCAGCTGATGGTTTAAATGGACTTAAGATAGCAAGAGAAGAAAAACCTGATCTCATCTTACTAGATGTTATGCTGCCAGAGTTAGATGGTTATGAGGTCTGTAAAGAGATAAGAAAAGACAGTGAAATTTCTTCTACCCCTGTAATAATGATAACAGCTAAAGGAGAAGAATTTGACAGAGTATTAGGACTTGAACTTGGGGCAGATGATTATATAACAAAACCTTTTTCCATAAGGGAAATGGTAGCTAGAGTAAAAGCTGTACTGAGACGTTTAGAAGAGAGAAGCATAAGCAAAACTTATAGTTTTGGAGATATAAGTGTGGATTTTGACAAACATGAGGTAATTAAAGGTGAACATAAAGTTGAATTGACATTGAAGGAATTTGAACTTTTAAAGATACTCATAGAAAACAGAGGGAGAGTCATGACTAGAGATTTTCTATTGGATAAAGTGTGGGGTTATGAATATGCTGGAGAAACCAGAACTATAGATGTGCATATAAGACATTTGAGGCAAAAGATAGAAGATGGAAATAAAGCTCCCAAATATATAGAAACCATCAGAGGAATTGGCTATAGATTCAATTCGGAGGGGTAGCTGGTGATAAAATGAAGAGAAAATTGATGCTTTCCATGTTGGTAACACTTATATTTAGCATGCTTATAACTACTTTATTATTTATAATCATCGAAAATCGTGAATATATTGAAAATATGAAACAGACTTTAAAATTGAATAACCAGATTATAATAAATGTGATACAAAATAAGCTCCCAGAAGATATAAGCAGTTTTTCTACAAAGAATTTTAAAAATGCTATTATAAGGGAAACATTTATAGATAAAAAAGGAAAAGTGCTCAGCGATTCTGTAGCTTCAAAGGAAAGCATGGGTAATCACAATTCCAGAAAAGAAGTACAGGAGGCCAGAAAAAATGGGACCGGCTACGACGTAAGGCTAAGTGATACTACAGGTAAAAAGACGCTGTATTTTGCCACTGCATTTGGTGACGGCTATATAATGCGGAGTGCTCTTACCATGCAGACAATTAAGGGACTTGAGGGAAATTATTTTAAATATTACGTACTCATAATGTTTTTTTCTGTATTGGTGTCCATGATGTTTTCCGAAAAACTTTCAAAGTCTATAGTCAGTCCTATTGAAAAACTTCAACGTACTACTTCCAGCATAGCAGGTGGAAATTTTGACAACAGGGTCAAAATTAATTCCGATGATGAAATAGGCCAGCTTGCTATTACTTTTAACAATATGGCAGATAAGCTTCAGATTACATTGGAGGATTTGGTGGATAAACGCAATAAACTAGAGGCCATATTAAAGAGTATGGATAATGGCGTAATAGCTGTAGACATGGATTACAAGATAATAATGATAAATCCATATGCAGAGAGGATATTTGGAGTTCATAAGAACATAATAGGAAAAGATCTTCTGGATGGAATAAGGGATTTTGAACTGGAAGACATATTTAAAGATGAAGAGGATGATTACAGGGAAATAAAAATACTCTGGCCAAGGGAAAGAATACTGAGAATAAAAAGAGCTTTTATCATTAACGGCAGGGAAAAAATAGGGAAAGTAGCTGTAGTTCAGGATATAACAGATATAAAGAAATTGGAGAATATGAGATCCCAATTTGTGGCCAATGTTTCTCACGAATTAAAGACGCCTCTTACATCTATAAAAGGTTTTGCAGAGACATTAAAATATGTGGAAGACGAGGAAGATAAGAACAAGTTTTTAAATATAATAAATGATGAGGCAAATAGATTGACAAGACTGATAAATGATATTTTGACATTGTCGCATATAGAAAACAGTAAAATGGATAAATCTGAAATAATAGAAACAAACAACATAATAGAAGATATATGTTGCATGGTGGAGGCTTCAGCTGATAAAAAACATATAGTTATAAAAAAACAACTCTGTAAGCCACCGGGTATATGGGGTGATCCAGATAGATTTAAGCAGATGATCATAAATTTGGTGGACAATGCAATAAAATATACCGATAATGGCGGAAGGGTTAGCATTAATACAGACGTTAGAGACAACAATTATTTAATTTCTGTAGAGGACAACGGAGTTGGAATTTCAAAAGTACATCAGAAAAAATTATTTGAAAGGTTTTATAGGGTGGATAAAGCCAGATCCAGAAGCGCAGGGGGAACGGGACTTGGGCTTGCCATAGTAAAACATATAGTTTTAGCATTTAATGGAACTATAGAACTTAAAAGTGAAATTGGTGAAGGCAGTAAGTTTACAGTTAAAATTCCCATAGATTTAAATAAAAACCTAAGTACATGATTGAGAATAGACAGTTGAATTGGAACTGTCTATTTTTTAGTATAAATGTTAATTTTAATTAACATTCGTATAATAATATATTAACCTTGATGGGATATTATAAACAATGTAGTAATTAATTTTGTAAATATTACATATAAGTATTTTAAGGAGGTCTATGGAATTATGAAAAAAAAAGGTTTAAAAGGCCTTATGCTGATCATGTCTGTTGTTTTGGCAATAGGGGTTCTGGCAGGTTGTGGTGGAAATAGTGGCAGTAGCAGTACAGAAAATAGTACAAACGATACTAAAAAAGAGGAGATATCGGGTTCAATAACACTTGCAGGATCCACAGCTCTTCAGCCATTGGCAGAACAAATTGGAAAGACATTCGCAGAAAAAAATCCTAAAGCAACAGTTAACGTTCAAGGCGGAGGAAGCGGTACGGGATTGAATTTGGCTCTTCAGGGAACTGCAGATATAGGAAATTCTGATGTGACAGCAGAGTCAAAATTAGATGCAGCTAAGGCAAAAGAACTTGTTGACCATAAAGTCTGTGCTATAGGTTTTGCAGTAGTGGTCAACCCTAGTGTCAAGGTTGACAATTTGACTAAAGAGCAGATACAGAAGATATTTACCGGAGAGATCACCAATTGGAAAGATGTAGGCGGAGATGATATGAAGATAAATGTAATAAACAGAACTAAGTCATCCGGAACAAGGGCTACATTTAAAGACACAGTAATGGGCGGTAAAGATGAAAAGGAAGGTCTTGGTACAACCCAGGATTCAAATGGAAATGTTGAAAATGCCATTAAGACAACACAGGGTTCTATAAGTTATCTTGCACTTTCATATTTAACTGATGCAGTTAAGTCAAATGTGAAGGCCTTAAAAATAGAAGGAGTGGAAGCTACTTCAGAGAACATAATTGCGAAGAAATATCCATTCTGGTCATATGAACACATGTATACAAAGGGAGAAGCAAAAGGTGTTGCAAAAGCGTTTATAGATTACGTACTCAGTGATGAAAATACAGATACAGTAAAGAAACTTGGATATATACCAATGAGTGAGTTGAAATAAAAGTCATTTTTAAATATTTTGCTGGCTGGCTGTGAGTGGCTGGCCAGCAAAATTAATGTTGGGGTTGGTGAGTATGAAAAAAAAATCATTTAGGAATAAACTCAAAGACGAATATATGGGAAGGGGATTTGCGACACTTTGTGGTGTTATGATTATAATTCTCACCCTTAGTATAATAATTTTTATAGCCTCAAAGGGTATGAATACATTTGTAAAGAGAGGATATCCTCTAATGCAATTTTTATTTACATCAAGTTGGGTTCCTGATACTAGCACGCCTAAGCTTGGTGCTGCTATATTTTTTGTAGGTTCTACATTGGTTTCCATAGGAGCTGTCATATTGAGTGCACCTGTAAGTGTAGCGTTGGCTGTATTTATGAATTATATATCTCCTAAAATAGGCTCCAGAATATTACAACCTTCTCTGGAATTATTCGTAGGTATACCTTCTGTTGTATATGGCTGGGTTGGATTCAGCGTATTGATTCCCTTTTTAAAAACACATTTTGGCGGTATAGGATTTAGTGTGATTGCGGGAATATTAGTACTTAGCGTTATGATATTGCCTACTATAGCGAGCATTTCAGCAGATGCCGTAAAAACCATTCCGAAAGGATATATGGAAGCTTCCTATGGGCTTGGGGCGACCAGATGGCAGACTATATCCAAAGTAATAATCCCGTCAGCTAAAAATGGAATACTTACTGGAATAGTACTTGGACTTGCAAGAGCTTTTGGTGAAGCACTGGCAGTACAGATGGTAATAGGAAATACAATAAAATTTCCTGAGAACATTTTGAGTCCTACGTCTACACTTACCAGTATTTTGACCATGGATATGGGGAACACTGTAAATGGGACTGCATGGAATGATGCACTCTGGTCATTGGCGCTATTTCTTTTAATAATTTCTTTTATATTTATTTTGATAATAAGAGCAATAGGAAAGGGAAGTGAAATTAAATGATAGATGCCAAGACAAAAGATAAAATTTGGACTGGAGTTCTTTATGGAGTAACGGTTTTTATAGTAACCCTTTTGGTTGCTTTAATAGGTTATATATTATTTAAGGGTATAGGTTTTTTTAAACCGTCTTTTTTGTTTGGAGACGCTAAATTCGGAGAGGCAGGAGGAGGTATAGGTCCCCAACTTTTTAATTCATTTTATATGCTTGTGGTTTCATTGATTATAAGCGTGCCCTTTGGAGTAGGAGCTGGCATATATCTAGCTGAATATGCCAAAAGAGGTGTGTTTTTAAATACCATAAGGTTATGTATAGAAACAATGGCTTCTCTTCCATCTATTGTGGTTGGGTTATTCGGGCTTCTCATATTTGTAAATGCCACTCAGTGGGGATTTACGCTCCTATCGGGAGCTCTTGCTATATCGGTGTTGAATCTGCCAGCTTTAACCAGGGTAAGCGAAAATGCTATAACTGCAGCATCGGCTCCGGTAAAGGAAGCAAGTCTTGGACTTGGCGCAACTAGGTGGCAGACTATATCAAAGATTGTTCTTCCATCAGCTATACCTCAAATTTTGACGGGTGTAATACTCGCGGCAGGAAGGATATTTGGTGAAGCAGCAGCACTGTTGTATACTGCTGGAATGACTGCACCTAAATTGAATTTCTCATTTTTTAGTTTGACAAACAGCGGTTCGGCATTTAGCGTAATGAGACCGGCGGAGAGTTTAGCAGTTTATATATGGAAACTCAATTCAGAGGGTATGGTGCCCGATGCGTCGCAGATAGCTAATAAGGCATCTGCAGTCTTAGTCATTATGGTATTGTTATTTAACTTTTTAGCGAGAATAATAGGTAAAAAAATATATGAATCCTATACAGGTAAGAAATAGGGAGGGGAACTAATGTATATAATGCAAACTGAGGATCTTGATTTGTACTATGGGGCGGTTCAAGCTCTTGAAAAAGTAAATTTAAATGTAGAAAAAAATTCAGTTACGGCACTGATAGGGCCTTCTGGATGTGGAAAATCGACATTTTTGAGGACTTTAAACAGAATGAACGACTTAATAGATTCAGTTAAAATTCAAGGCAAAGTTTTATTTGAAAACAAAGATGTATATAGCGAATATGACGTAATAGATTTGAGAAAGAGAATTGGAATGGTATTTCAGGCGCCAAATCCTTTTCCAATGTCCATATACAATAATGTGGCCTATGGACCTAGAATACATGGAATAAAGGATAAGAATAAATTAAATGAAATCGTGGAAAAGAGTTTAAAAGGTGCAGCTATATGGGATGAAGTAAAGGATAGGTTAAATAAAAATGCATTGGGGCTTTCAGGAGGTCAGCAGCAAAGACTCTGTATAGCCAGGACTCTTGCAGTAGAACCAGATGTGCTTTTAATGGATGAGCCCACATCTGCACTTGATCCAATATCCACTCTTAAAATAGAAGAACTTATGGACATTTTAAAGAAAAAATATACTATAATAATAGTAACCCATAATATGCAGCAGGCTGGAAGAATATCCGATTATACAGCTTTTTTCTTAAATGGCGAAGTTGTGGAAAATGATAAGACCGAAAATATTTTTTATAAACCTAAGGATAAGAGGACAGAGGATTACATTACGGGAAGATTTGGATAAAATTATGGGTTTATGCAAAATGATAAAATAATCAATAATTTAAGAGAGGTGACGGATTATGACAAGAAAAGCATTTGACAATGCATTAAAAGAAATTCACAATGATGTGCTTAGAATGGGCAGTATAGTTGAAAAGCAAATTCATCAATGCATAGAATCACTGGTAAATCAAGATGAAGAGTTGGCAGAGCAAACTATAAAAAATGATGATCTAGTAGATGAGCTTCAGAGGGAAATAGAGGATAAATGTATAAAGGTCACTGCGAAGGAACAGCCTCTTGCTATAGATCTGAGAACAGTATTTACAAATTCTAAACTTATCATGGACCTTGAAAGAATAGCGGATCATGCGGTGGATATAGCGAAAATAACCTTAAGACTCAAAAATGAGAAATATGTAAAGAGGCTTATAGATATACCTGAGATGTCGAGTATAGTTAATGGCATGATAAAGACATCCCTGGATTCCTATGTGCAGAGGGATCTTGAAAAGGCCTATGAAGCTTGTAAAATGGATGATAAAATAGATGCGCTATTTAAAAAGGTGTTTACTGACATGATTAAGATTGCGGAAAAGGATGAAAGCAAGGTAAATCAGATGATCCAATTGGTACTTGTATGCAAGTATCTGGAAAGGATAGCGGATCGTGCTACAAATATATGTGAGGGAACAATATATCTAGTTACAGGAGAACAGAAAGATTTAAATGAATAGAATAAGTATATAGAATTTCTTAAGTTTTAAGTATTTCGATGCTTAAAACTTTTTTTGTTTAATTTTTAGTAATTTTATGGTATACTTTATTAGGTCGAAATGAACATTCTCAATGATCAGGAGGTATGTGATGTTTACTTTTACTCCCAAGGAAGACAAGTTTTATATGTTTTTTACACAGACAGCTGATATTGCTTACAAGGCTTCGAAATTACTGTGGGATTTTATGTATGATCTGAAAAATTCAGAAGAAAATTTAAAAAAGATAAAGGAAGTAGAACATGAGGGAGACAGAAAACAGCATGAAATACTGGAACAGTTAAATAAGACATTTATTACTCCCTTTGACAGAGAGGATATATATGTAATTGCAAAGGATATGGATGATATTATTGATTTAATAGAATCTACTGCCAGCAGGTTTGTCATGTTAAATGTAAATGAATGTACTAAAGAGGCCTTTCAATTAAGCAGTATGATAGTGGAATCCTGCAAGCAGATAATAGTTTTGATGGAAGAGTTGAAAAATATGAAAACGAGTAAAAAACTTTCACGTGTTATAATAGATGTAAATAGGATAGAGGAACAGGGAGATGTACTTTCGAGAAAAGCTATTGGGGATATATTTAGATCAAGTATGAAAGTTATAGATGTTATGAAGTGGAGGGAAATATATCAATATCTTGAAAATACGCTGGATGCCTGTGAGGATTTAGCAAATGTTGTCGAAGGAGTAGTAATGAAAAATGCCTAGCGCTTTGACTTTAACTGTAATAATAGTTGTGATTGCAATAATATTTGATGTTATAAACGGTTTTCACGATAGTGCCAATGCTATAGCTTGTGTTGTGTCTACCAGGGTAATGACTATGAGAGAAGCGGTTATAATGTCAGCTTCTCTAAATTTTGTCGGCGCTTTTATGAGTGTGAAGGTTGCCCAAACAATAGGCAATGGTATAGTGGATCCAAACGATGTTACGCAAAGTGTAATTATAGCTGCACTGATGGGAGCTATAATCTGGAATCTGATAACCTGGTATTTCGGCATACCAAGTAGTTCTTCTCATGCCCTTATAGGCGGACTAGTAGGATCTGCCATTGTCTATAAGAGCTCATTTCTAATAATCAATTGGCCGGGACTTTTTTGGAAAGTTATTGTCTGGCTGGTATTGTCACCAATAATAGGATTTATAGCAGGATTTGTATTTATGAATGTGATGAATATGATACTGAAAAATACAAGACCGCGTACGGTTACGAGGATTTTTTCAAAGGCTCAAATATTTTCAGCTATGTTAATAGCTTTAAATCATGGTGGAAATGATGCTCAAAAGACTATGGGAATAATAACTATGACGTTGGTGAGTGCTGGATTTCTTGATAAATTTTCAGTACCTCTATGGGTTAAGGTATGCTGTGCATTATCCATGGCACTGGGTACTGCTTTAGGAGGAAAAAAGATAATAAAAACGATGGGATCCAAAATGGCCAGAATGACGCCGGTAAATGGATTTTCAGCAGAAATGGGAGCTTCGGCGGTAATATTTACGGCTACTATGTTTGATGCACCTGTCAGTACAACTCATATAATAACCACATCCATAATGGGAGTTAGTTCTGCTAAGAGATTTTCTGCAGTGAGGTGGGCCGTAGTCAAAGACATAGTCACAACGTGGATATTTACTATACCTAGTTGTGCTGCAATTTCAGGAATTCTTATATTTTTATTGAGTTTATTTTAATGGGTTGTAGTAAATATTTAATTTAAATAGGAGTCTAATACATATGAAAAATAAAATTAAGACAGTGAAACCTGGAAGTATTGCAGAAGAGATGGGAATAGAAAAGGGTGACTGTCTTTTATCAATTAATGGTGTTGAAATCAAAGATATAATAGATTATAAATTTTTAATAAGTGATGAATATGTAAAAATAGAAATAGAAAAAGAAAATAGAGAGATGTGGGAACTTGAAATAGAGAAGGAATACGATGAGGAACTGGGGGTGGAGTTTGAGGAGACAATTTTGGATAGACCTAAAAACTGTCATAATAAATGTATTTTTTGCTTTATAGATCAGCTCCCTTCAGGAATGAGAGATACTCTTTATTTTAAGGATGATGATTCAAGACTGGCTTTTTTTCAGGGAAATTTTGTCACTCTTACTAACATGACTGAAGGGGATATAGATAGAATAATTAAGTATAGAATCAGTCCTATAAATGTATCTGTTCATACTACTAATCCTGAACTTAGAATGAAGATGCTCAACAACAGATTTGCAGGAAATATATATGAACGCCTGAAGAAACTGACTGAAAATGAAATAAAGATAAATTGTCAGATAGTACTATGCCCTGGTATAAACGATGGAATAGAGTTTCGAAAAACTGTAGAGGACTTATATAAATTGTATCCGGAAATTGAAAATGTGGCAGTAGTGCCAGTGGGAATTACGAAATACAGACATGGACTTTTTAAGCTTAAGCAGTATGATAGAATTTCTGCTGGAGAACAATTACATATTGCAGAAGAACTTCAAAGTAAATATCTGATGGAAATAGGATCTCCCTTTGTAAGGCTTTCTGATGAGTTTTATCTTATTTCCCGCAGGAAAATTCCAAATTCAAAGTTTTATGAAAACTATAAGCAGTTGGAAGACGGTGTTGGCATCGTAAGACTTTTTAGAGATAATATAGACAGAGAGATCACATGTTTAAGAAAGGACATAAAAGGATCTTTTACTTTTTTAACAGGAGATTTAGCATATGATGATGTAAAGGCTGCTGCTGATAAGATATCAAAAGAGAATCAGGATATAGTGATTTATGTAAAAAAGATAATAAATAATTTCTTTGGCAATACTATAACTGTGGCGGGGCTTGTTACAGCAAGTGATATAGTAGAACAAATTCAGAATGACAATCTGGGAAAGTATGTAATTATACCGGAATGTATGTTTAGAAAAGGATATGAACTTTCAAAGTCAAAAGGCATGGTATTTTTAGATGATGTAACTTTAACGGATTTGGAGAAAATTTTAAAGAGAAAAATATTTGTATGTGATTATACGGGAAAGGATCTAATACGGATTATAAATGAAAACAGTGAGGTGAAATGATCAATGGGAAAGCCAATAGTAGCCATAGTGGGAAGGCCAAATGTAGGGAAGTCCACTTTGTTTAATAAATTAGCAGGCAAGAGAATATCCATAGTAGAAGATACTCCTGGAGTTACTAGAGATAGAGTATATGCGGAGGCAGAGTGGTTAAAATATAACTTTACTATAATTGATACAGGAGGAATTGAACCAGAAAATAATGATATAATATACCTTCAGATGAGAAGGCAGGCTCAGATGGCAGTTGAAATTGCTGACGTGATAATATTTATAGTTGACGGAAAAGAAGGGCTTGTTGATTCTGATAGAGAAGTGGCCCAGATGCTTAGAAAGAGTAAAAAATCAGTGGTGCTTGTAGTAAATAAAATAGACAGTGCAAAACAAGAGGTTTCTACTTATGAGTTTTATAATCTAGGTATAGGTGATCCTATAGCTATCTCAGCTTCTCAGGGATTGGGTCTGGGTGATATGTTGGATAAGGTAGTGGAGAATTTTCAAGATAACAGCGGTGAAGATGAAAATGGAGATTATATAAAGATAGCTTTTATAGGTAGGCCAAATGTTGGAAAGTCATCTCTTATAAATAAATTACTGGGTGAGGAAAGAGTTATTGTAAGTGAAATTCCCGGTACTACAAGAGATGCTGTAGACAGCTATCTAGACACAGAAGAAGGCAAATTTTTATTGATAGATACGGCAGGTATTAGGAGGAAGAGCAAGGTTAAAAGGGAAGTGGAAAAATATAGTGTTATAAGAACTTATACAGCAGTGGAAAGAGCAGATGTATGTGTACTTATGCTTGATGCCACCCAGGGTATAAGCGAGCAGGATGAAAAGATAATAGGCTATGCCCATGAATTGAATAAATCCATCATGGTTGTGATCAATAAATGGGATCTGATAGAGAAGGATGCAAAGACAACAAATATTTATAAGAATAATATAAATAGAGGTCTTTCTTTTATGACTTATGCACCCTATCTTTTCATATCTGCAAAAACAGGACAGAGAATACACAAAGTATTGGAAACAGTAAAACTGTGTTATGAAAACTACTGTAAAAAAATAAAGACAGGGGTGTTAAATGACGTTATAAGCAGGGCAGTTATGATGAAGGAACCACCGGTTATTGGAACTAAGAGATTGAAAATATACTATGTCACCCAAACGGGAAATAAACCCCCTACTTTCGTGTTTTTTGTAAATGATCCTACTTGTATTCATTTTTCTTATGAGAGATATATAGAAAATCAATTGAGAGACAGCTTTGATTTTACAGGCACTGGAATAAAACTTGAATTTAGAGAAAGGAAGGGTTAGCTGTGGGTTTATCTGTATCTTTTTTAGGAGGGGGAAGTTTCGGAACAGCCCTTTCTATAATGCTTGCTAAAAAGGGAATTGAAGTGAATTTGTGGGATAGAAAAAATTCCATAGTTCAGGACATAAATGAAAGAAGGGAAAATATTAAATACCTTCACAAAGTATTGATTCCCAATAACGTAAAAGCATCTATAAATGCGGAACAGGTAATTAAAGAAAGCGGTATTTTGGTTTTAGCAGTTCCGTCTCAGGCCGTAAGGGAAGTGTGTAAAAATTTTAAGCAGTTTATAAGCAAAGATCAGATAATTGTAAATATAGCCAAGGGAATAGAAGAAAAAACGGGCAAAAGACTTTCTGAAGTTATTGAAGAGGAACTACCTGAAAATAAAGTGGTAGTGCTTTCAGGACCAAGTCATGCAGAAGAGGTAGCTCTTGATATACCTACAACGGTAGTGGTATCTTCAAAAGATGTCAACTGCAGTAAAAAAATCCAAAACCTTTTTACAACAAGCAAATTTAGAGTGTATACCAATAAAGATATAGTGGGAGTTGAAATTGGAGGTGCTGTTAAAAATATAATTGCACTGGCAGCAGGAATCTCAGATGGAATAGGTTATGGTGATAACTCAAAGGCAGCTCTTATGACCAGAGGGATTGCAGAAGTGGTGAGAATTGGAGAAAGGCTTGGAGGTAAAAGAGAAACATTTTCAGGACTTTCGGGCATAGGAGATCTTATAGTTACCTGTACCAGCATGCACAGTAGAAACAGAAGAGCTGGAATACTTATAGGTCAGGGCAAATCAGTAGAAGAGGCAATTAAGGAAGTTAATATGGTAGTCGAAGGTATATCAGCTTGTAGAGCTTTTTATAAGCTTAAAAATAAGCTAAATGTAGAAATGCCTATAACGGAGGCTCTTTATGAGATACTTTTCAAAGGAAAAGATCCAAGATATACTGTATATGAATTGATGACAAGAGCCAAAAAAAGCGAAACATATTGAAAATTAATTTGAGCTGTAAGTGAAATAATATGTAATAAAATATGCTCCACCAAAATATATATATACTGTTAATATTAGATTATTGGAGGGTATATTTTGGAAAACTTTAATATATACAAGGATATCGCAGAGAGAACTCAGGGAGATATATATGTGGGAGTTGTGGGCCCTGTTAGAACTGGAAAATCCACTTTCATAAAAAAATTCATGGAAATAATGGTACTTCCCAACATAGATAATTCTTATAAAAAACAGAGGGCTAAAGATGAATTGCCCCAAAGTTCTTCAGGAAAATCAATTCATACTACTGAGCCTAAATTTGTTCCCAATGAAGCTATAGAGATAAGTTTAAATGAAAGTACTAAGTTTAAAGTGAGAATGGTGGATTGCGTTGGGTATATAGTTAAGAGCGCATTGGGATACATGGAGGGAGAAGAAGCTAAAATGGTTACCACTCCATGGTATGACTATGAAATACCTTTTGAAGAAGCTGCTGAAATTGGAACTAAAAAGGTAATAAATGAACATTCAACTATAGGGCTTTTAGTGACTACGGATGGTTCTATAACAGATATAAGCAGGGATGATTATGTTGACGCTGAAGAAAGAGTGGTAAATGAACTCAAGTCAATAAATAAGCCTTTTATGGTAATCTTAAATTCACAACATCCTTATGAGCCTGATACCATGGCTTTAAAGAAAGAATTGGAGAACAAATATGATGTACCTGTTCAATGTATGGATGTACTTAATATGAAAGAAGATGACATAACAAATGTATTTCAAAGAATACTTAAAGAATTCCCAATTAAGGAAATAAATATTGATATGCCTGAATGGATAGAAAAAATGGAGCCCTCTCATTGGCTGAAATTAGATTTCATAAATTTGGTAAAGGATATGTGCGGCAGCGTGTATAAAATAAGGGATATAGTAAAATCTGTAGATGGATTTTCAGATGTAGAATTTGTGGGAGAATCTGAGGTAAAAGAAATTAATATGGGAGAGGGCACTGCCAGCATTGATTTAAAACCTAAAAAAGATCTTTACTATAAGGTATTAGGAGAGGTATGCGGAAAGGAAATTCAAGGAGAAAATGATCTGCTGAATATAGTAAGAGAAATGCACAGTGCAAAAGTGGAATATGACAAGATTTCAACGGCTTTGAAAGATGTTAGAGAAACCGGTTATGGTCTAGTAGCACCTCAGCTTTCAGAAATGAAGCTGGAGGAACCGCAGATAGTAAAACAGGGAAATAAATTTGGAGTAAAATTAAAAGCAAGTGCTCCATCCCTGCACTTCATACGCGCAGATATTGAAACGGAGATTTCACCTATAATGGGTACAGAAAGGGAAAGTGAGGAAATGGTCAAATCCCTGCTGGAGCAATTTGAAAGCGATCCTTCTAAAATATGGCAGAGCAATATGTTTGGCAAGTCACTGGAAATATTGGTGAAAGAGGGACTTCAAAACAAACTCTATAAGATGCCAGAGGATATTCAGATTAAAATACAAAAAACACTTCAGAAAATTATAAATGAAGGCAATGGCGGCTTGATATGCATTATACTTTAAGTTTTAAAAATACATTTTATTGTGATTTTGTCTAATATATATTACTATTTTAGAATTATATTTTCAGATCTACGGCTTCAGGCAGTTGTATTTAATTGTCTGAAGCTTTAAGTTTATTTTATCAAATAAATGTATAAAATTACTATAAATATGTCTATTAGAGATGTTTTGTGATATAATCGTTTTAAACTACAATTTAGAGAAAGTTTTAATATGGATTTATCAGCTCTGAAATATAAAATTTATCTTGAAATTATTATATGTATTTATGTATAATTAGTTGTAGACTTATGTGGTTTTGTGGAAGGATGAAATTATAATGATTAAAAGCATGACAGGATATGGGAGGGGCACAGTAGAAAGTGATGGACAGAGTTTTACAGTAGAAATAAAAAGTGTAAATCACAGATACTGTGATTTAAATATTAAAATGCCAAAAAGCTTTATGCCGTTAGAAGACAGAATAAGAAAAGTAGTTCAACAAAAAATAAATAGAGGTAAAGTAGATATATTTATAACTCAGGCGGATTTTGGCAATTGCTCTACAAGGGCTGTACTAGATGAAGAATTAGCGGACAGCTATGTAGAGTGTTTAAATAGGATAAGAGAAAAATATGATATAAAAGAGGGTGTATCTCTTGATTTAATTGCTAGATTCCCGGATGTGATAACATTGAAAAAGGAAGAGGATGATCTTGAAAGCGCTTGGGAATATTTATTACAGGCTCTAAATGATGCTATTTCCATGCTCATGGACATGAGAGAGAAAGAAGGAGAAAAGTTAAAGGAAAATATGATTGAGAAATGCAGCCATATTCAAGCTTTAATGGATGATATAGAAAAGCAATCTTTTAAGATACCTGAAGAGTATAGAGAAAAACTTTCAGATAGATTAAAAGATCTATTGGGAAAATATCCGGTAGATGAAAATAGGCTGGCAATGGAAATTGCACTATTTGCAGATAAGTCCTGTATTGATGAGGAAATTGTAAGGTTAAATAGTCATATAATTCAGTTTAAAGATACTTTAAATGTTGATGAACCTGTAGGAAGAAAGCTTGATTTTATATTACAGGAGATGAATAGAGAGGCAAATACCATTGCATCTAAATCGACAAATTTAGAAGTAACGCGGCTGATATTAAATGTAAAGAATGAGATAGAAAAAATAAGAGAACAGATACAAAATGTAGAGTAAACAGGAGGAAATGTATGGGTATTAAGTTAATAAATATAGGCTTTGGAAATATTGTTTCAGCAAATAGATTGGTGGCTATAGTGAGTCCAGAGTCTGCACCGATAAAGAGAATAATTCAGGAGGCAAGAGATAGGGGAATGCTCATCGATGCCACTTATGGAAGAAGAACAAGAGCTGTTATAATAACTGACAGTGATCATGTAATACTTTCAGCGGTTCAACCTGAGACTGTAGCACATAGATTGTCGTCTAAAGATGGAGAAGATGAAATCAGTGAGGTTGAGGAATAATGCGAAAAAAAGGTCTTCTAATTGTAATATCGGGGCCTTCTGGAACAGGAAAAAGTACAGTATGCAAAGCCCTGATAAAAAAGGATAAATTTTGGATTTCTGTTTCAGCTACCACAAGATCTCCACGAAAAGGTGAAGTAGATGGAGTGAATTATTATTTTTTGACTGAAGAAGATTTTAAAAATAAAATAAAAAACAATAATTTTTTGGAATATGCAAAAGTATATGGGAATTATTATGGAACTCCTAGGTCCCAGGTTTTAAAAGCTATAAAAGAGGGAAATGACGTAGTACTCGAGATTGATATTCAGGGGGCTTTGATGGTAAAAGAGACCTATCCTGAAGGCGTATTTATATTTATACTTCCTCCTTCAATGGAAGAACTTAAGAAGAGAATTATAAGTAGAGGCAGTGAAACACCAGAATCCTTCATGACTAGATTCAGTTCGGCCTATAAGGAAATAAATTATGTATCAAAATATAACTATGTGGTTATAAATGATACTGTAGATAATGCCGTAAGAAATATAGAGAGTATAATTGCGGCGGAAAAATGCAGAGTGGATAGAGTTAAAGATGAAATATTAGATCCTAAGGAGGGAATTACATATGAACAACTCGATGATAAATCCATCTATTGTAGATCTATTAAAAAGAGTGGACAATAGATATACATTAGTTGCTGTGACATCTAAGAGAGCAAGGCAATTGATTGATGGATCTGAACCTTTGGTGAATATAGATTCAACTAAACCAGTTACTATAGCTATTAATGAAATATATCAAAATTTGATTACTTACGAAACTGTAAAAGAAGGTATTAAGTAATGTTGAATGTAAGTGATAGGAAAACGGTAGTTATAGGAGTAACTGGTGGAATAGCAGCTTATAAGGCGCTGGATGTGGTAAGCAGGCTAAAAAAAAGAAACTTTGAGGTAAATGTCATAATGACAAAATCCGCAGTGAAATTTGTAACGCCGCTTAGTTTTCAGACTATGAGCCAGAATATAGTAAATGTTGATATGTTTCAGGAACCGAGAGCTTGGGAAATACAGCATATCTCCCTTGCAAAGAAGGCAGACTTACTGGCGGTTATTCCGGCAACTGCGGATATAATAGGAAAAGTGTCAAGTGGCATAGCAGATGATCTCTTAACTACTACAATTATGGCAACCAAAGCTCCTGTGGTTTTTGCTCCTGCCATGAACACAAATATGTACAACAACCCCATTGTACAGGACAATATCAATAAACTCATGAAATTTGGATATGAATTTATAAGACCTGCATCAGGAAGGCTGGCCTGTGGTGACAGTGGAGAGGGAAAACTTGAGGATACGGGTTTTATAGCCCAGATAATTGAAAGTATGTTGTATGATAAAAAAGACCTGAAGGGTAAAAAGGTGCTTGTTACTGCTGGACCTACCAGGGAGGATATAGATCCTGTGAGGTATATAACCAATAGATCCACTGGCAAAATGGGATATTCCATAGCTGAAGAAGCCAGAGATAGGGGAGCGGAAGTAACCCTTGTTTCCGGGCCCACTAACTTAAATATACCCTTTGGAGTACAATTTGTGAGTGTGAGGACAAATGAGGAGATGCTCAATGCAGTACTTGAGAAATTTGAAAAACAGGATATAGTAGTAAAGGCAGCTGCAGTTTCTGATTATAAACCCAAAGTGTATTCTCAGAAAAAGATAAAAAAAGACGGAGATGAGCTTTCACTTCCATTTACCAGGGATATTGATATATTGAAAGAGCTAGGTAAACTAAAAAGTAATCAAATTTTAGTAGGTTTTGCTGCAGAAAGCAATGATCTAATTGAAAATGCTGCAAAAAAATTGGAAAGCAAAAATTTGGACTATATAATTGCCAATGATATAACAGGTGTAGATACTGGATTTGCCTCAAATAATAATAAAGTTACTATAATATTCAAGGATGGGAATAAAATCGATTTAGATAAGATGACAAAGAGAGAAGTAGCGCGAAAATTATTTGATATATTGGCATCTAAATTATGAGTTTATTTATGTTTAAGAGGGGTTAAAATTTAAATGCCTCTCTTATTTAATGTTTATTGTAAAAGGGTGATCAGGTGTATACATATGCAGGAATTATTGTAAACAATAGCTCTGTAAAATTAGATAAAATTTTTACCTATAAGGTGCCAGAAAAGTTAAAGGACAAAATAGAAATAGGTTTTAGAGTTAAAGTTCCTTTTGGAATGGGAAATAAAAAATTGGATGGATTTATAGTAAAGCTTTATGAAAATGTACTGCATGATAAAAAAATTAAGGAAATAATTAATTTTTGTGATGATTTTCCCCTTTTTACGGCAAAGGATCTGGAACTTATAGAGAAGATGAGAGAGAGGTATCTGTGCACTTACCTTGATTGCATAAAGGTATTTATTCCAAGAGGTATTTTCAAGGGAGTGAAAGACAAAAAGCAGAATCTGGTGTATACAGGTAAAAAACTGGAAAAAAATTTTGACAGGAATCCATATAAAAGTATATATGAATTGGTGGAAGGCGAAAATGGAAAATACACTAAAAATTTTATAAGTAAAAAATATAATCTATCACTATCTTCTATAAATACTATGATAAAGCATGGATTTCTTATTACAGGAAGAAGTACAGTGAATAGATATGATGAAAGGAAATATGATATTTATTCAAAAAAAACCTTGAATGAAGAGCAGCAGTTTGCAGTAAATAAAATAATTAATTCAGATAAAAAGATATTTTTAATTCATGGAGTTACAGGAAGCGGCAAAACTGAAATCTATATGCGGCTTGTGGAAAAGGCTATGAAAAGCGGGAAGGAATCCATAATATTGGTTCCTGAAATTGCTCTTACTCCTCAAATGGTAGAAAGATTTAAAGGTAGATTTGGGAAAGATGTAAGCGTATTTCACAGTAAATTATCTGATGGAGAGAGATATGACGAATGGATGAGAGTAAAACGAGGCCAGGTAAAAGTTGCTATAGGAGCTAGATCTGCCATCTTTTTACCTTTTAGAAATTTGGGATTTATAATAATAGATGAGGAACAGGAATGGAGCTATAAATCGGATAGCAATCCTAAGTACAATGCTAGAGAAGTTGGAGAAATAAAATGCAGTCAGTATGGCTGTAAGATGGTATTGGGTTCAGCTACTCCTTCCATAGAGACTTATCATAGGTGTACAAGAGGTGAAATTCAACTTATAACTTTGAAAAATAGAGCCGATGGGGCAGCTATGCCCAAAATTAGAATTATAGATATGAGGGAAGAACTTGTAAATAATAATAAATCCATGTTTAGTAAAATATTATATAAATCAATTTGTGATAGATTAAACAAAAGGGAACAGATAATATTGTTTTTGAATAGAAGGGGATATTCTACTTTTGTATCCTGCAGAAAATGTGGTTATGTATTTAAATGCAGCAATTGCGATATATCTTATACCTATCATCATAATATTGGAAAGCTCGTATGTCATTACTGTGGAAGTAAAATTGATGTACCAAAGACTTGCCCTAAATGCGGAAGCAGATATGTAAAGTATTTTGGAGTTGGTACTGAAAAAATAGAACAGTTGATAAAAAATGAATTCCACCAGGCAAAAATCCTCAGGATGGATTTTGATACTACCAGGAAAAAAAATTCTTATGAAAGCATATATAATACCTTCAAAGAAGGCAGGGCTGATATATTGATAGGAACACAGATGATAGCTAAGGGGTTGGATTTTAAAAATGTGACTTTAGTGGGGGTAATAGCAGCGGATCTGTCTATTAATCTTCCGGACTTTAGATCTTCAGAAAAGACTTATGAACTTATAACCCAGGTTTCAGGAAGAGCAGGTAGAGGTGAAAAGCCAGGAGAGGTAATTGTTCAGACATATAATCCTGAAAATTACAGCTTAAGATGTGCTGCAGAGAATAGGTATAGGGATTTTTATAATAGAGAGATCAGTATAAGAGAGCGTATGAATTATCCGCCTTTTTCAGATATTCTTCTCATCAATATGAGCAGTAAAAATGAAGATATATTAATAAAAAGTATACAAAATGTTGGTATATTTTTAAGAAATATTCTCATAAAAAATGATAAAATTGAAATGCTGGGACCATGCCCTTGTGAAATATCGAAAATAAAGGAATCATACAGGTGGAAGATAATGATAAAGGGAAAGATAAGTCTAAATATAGCACAAAATATAAGAAAAATAGTTTATGATTTGTTAAAAGATGTTTATAATGATGTAAAGGTCAGTATAGATATAAATCCTATTAACATGATGTAGAATTTATTAGGGTATACAGTTTAAATTGAGAGGGGAAGGTCAAATAGATGGCTTTAAGAAATATTAGAAAATACGGCGATGACATATTGAGAAAAAAAAGCAAGAAAGTGGATGTTATAAATAATAGGATTATAACATTGCTTAAAGATATGGAAGAGACATTGTATGAAGAGGATGGTATAGGACTTGCAGCACCTCAAGTAGGTGTTTTGAAGAGAGCCATAGTAGTTGATATAGGAGAAGGTATATATAAACTTATAAATCCAGAAATTATATATAGTGAAGGAAGCTATATAGATAAGGAAGGATGTTTGAGCATACCTGGAGTGCAGGGTGAAGTAAAAAGGCCTAATAAGGTTAAAGTGAAAGCTTTAAATGAAAAGGGAGAAGAGATAATAGTAGAGGGAGAAAATTTACTGGCAAGGGCATTTTGCCATGAAATAGATCATTTAAATGGCATACTCTTTATAGATAAGGTCATAAAAAAAGAAGGTGAAAATAATATATGAATATAGTTTTTATGGGAACTCCTGATTTTTCGGTGCCCTCTTTAAAGAGATTGATAGAGGAACATAATGTAACAGCTGTATTTACTCAACCTGACAGACCGAAAGGTAGGGGGAAAAAAGTAGTTTTTTCTCCTGTTAAAGAAGAAGCTATTAAGTACAATATACCGGTTTATCAGCCTGTAAGTCTAAAAAAGGATACCCGGTCATTGGGTAAACTAAAGGAAATGAAACCTGATTTTATAGTAGTAGTAGCTTATGGTCAGATACTGACAAAAGAGGTGCTGGATATACCTAAAAATGGATGCATCAATCTGCATGCATCACTTTTGCCAAAGTACAGGGGAGCAGCACCTATAAACTGGTGTATTATAAATGGAGAAAAGAAAACGGGAAACACTACTATGTTCATGAATACTGGACTTGATACAGGAGATATGCTTTTAAGCAGCAATGTTGAGATTCCAGAAGATATGACTGCAGGAGAACTTACAGATATATTGAAGGAAGATGGAGCTGATTTATTGGCAAGAACCCTTAGAGGACTGGAAACAGGTGTAATTAAAAGGAAAAAACAGGGAGAAACTACAACTGCCTATGCAAAGATGTTGTGTAGGAACATGGCAGAAATAGATTGGAATCTGGATAGTATTAAAATAAAAAATTTTGTCAGAGGTTTAAATCCATGGCCTATTGCATATACTCAGTATAAGGGAGAGAATATGAAAATATACCGGGTGGAGGCACTGGATGAAATGTCCCCAAGGGAAGCCGGATATATACTTGAAGTTTCCAAATATGGTATCAAGGTATCCTGCGGCAGAGGGATTGTCTTGATAAAAAATATACAATTTCCAGGAGGAAGACCTATGGAAGTGAGTGAATATATAAAGGGGCATTTGATAAAAACAGGTGTTATATTAGGAGAATAATCTACGTGGAGGTGTAATTGATGTTTTACTTTGATAGCAGTTTTATTATACTAATTCCAGCACTTTTAGTAGCAATTTGGGCTCAATATAAAGTATCTTCCACTTTTAATAAATATTCTAGGTATAGGAGCCACAATGGGTATACAGGCGCCCAGGTGGCCAGAATGCTTTTGGATGGCAGCGGTCTTTACGACGTACCAGTAGAACTGATACCCGGAAAACTCAGCGATCATTACGATCCTTCCAGGAGAGTCATGAGACTTTCGGAGGATGTTTATTACGGAAATTCCGTGGCCTCAATAGGTGTGGCGGCCCATGAAACTGGTCATGCCATTCAGCATAAAAATGGATATGTTCCACTTGTTATCAGAAATTCCATTGTACCTGTAGTTAACTTTGGATCCAATGTTTCATGGATATTGTTTTTGGCTGGATTTGTTTTAGGAATTAAGGGACTTGTAAATTTAGGTATAATTTTATTTGCTTTAGTAGTTTTATTTCAAATAATAACTCTTCCTGTAGAATTAAATGCCTCCAGAAGAGCCTTAAAGATACTGGAAGGAAGAAATATACTCTATTCGGATGAGCTTGATGGGGCCAGATCGGTTTTAAGTGCTGCTGCCATGACCTATGTGGCTGCTGTATTAACTGCTATAGCCAATTTGCTCAGACTCATATATATAAGTAGAGATAGAAATTAATGGATGAAGATATTTTTTGATTAGAGGTAGAATCATGATAAATCCCAGGGGTACAGCCGTTAAAGTACTTAAACAGGTATTGGATAACAATGCATATTCCAATGTAGTTTTGAGTATGTATTTAAATAAGGAAAATTTGGATAGAAAAGATAGAGCACTGGTCACGGAGCTAGTATATGGTACTTTAAGGTATAAATATACAATTGACAGTATATTAGACAGTTTTATAAAAAGTGATATTGGGAAAATGGATGGGGACATATTGAATATACTCAGAATGTCTGTATATCAATTGAGATACCTGAGTAAGATTCCTGAATTTGCAGTAGTGAATGAGGCTGTAGAACTTTCTAAAAGGAAGTCAGTTAAGTTATCTAAGCTGGTAAATGGTGTTTTGAGGAATTATTTGAGAAATAAAGATACTCTAACTTGTGAGCATAAGGGCGATAAAATGAGTAGGTGGTGTTTTAAATATTCTTTTTCCCGATGGATGGCTGAACTTTTTATTACACAATATGGTGAAAAAACGGGAGAGAGCATATTGAAAAATTCCAATATAGTTCCTAAAGTTACAGTGAGGGTGAATACGTTAAAAATAAAATATGAACAGGTGTGGAATGAACTTATAAAAAATGGATATGATGTAAAAGAAGGAACTATATGCAAAGAAGCGCTGATTATAAAAAAAGGAAGTAATATAGAATTGAATCCCCTTTTTAAGAAGGGGTATATTACAGTTCAAGATGAAAGTTCAATGCTTGTAGCCCATGTTATGGATCTGGAAGAAAATATGACTGTGTTGGATCTCTGCAGTGCACCGGGAGGTAAATCCTGTCATATAGCAGAGCTGATGAAAAATACAGGAAAGGTATATGCTTGTGATCTGCATGCAAATAAGATGTCACTTGTAAAGGAAAATGCCAGTAGATTGGGAGTTGAAAATTTAATTTATAATGTGTTTGACGCTGAAAAATATATAGGGCAATTTGAAAATGCAGCAGATAGGGTTCTCATTGATGTGCCCTGCTCAGGACTTGGAATAATAAGAAAAAAGCCGGAGATCAAGTGGACTAAAAATAAAGATTCTATGGATAATTTGGTAAAAATACAGAGAAACATCATGTTAAATGCTTCAAAGTATGTAAAACAAGAGGGAAAACTTATATACTCCACCTGTACTTTAAATAAAGTGGAAAATAATGAGAATATAAATTGGTTTATTCAAAAAAATCCGCAATTCAAATTGGAGAAAATAAATTTTGGAGATTTTGAAAATATAATTTATGATGAAAAAGGGTATATAACTGTACTTCCCAATGATAATATGGATGGGTTTTTTATTGCAAAAATGATAAAATATAGGTAGGTGCAATAAATGTATGTATAATATTTTTGACTTTAATATGGAAGACTTAAGAAATTGGATGAAAAATAACGGTGAAAGTCAATTTAGAGCAAGTCAAATAATGGATTGGTTATATAAGAATGGTCAGTGGAATTTTGATTGTATGACCAATATACCTAAATCTTTAGTAAAAAAATTAAAAACAAATTTTTATATTGAAATTCCGGAACTAGTTAAAAGTTATCAATCAAAGTTAAAGGATACTACTAAATTTTTATATAAATACAGGGATGGAAATATTATAGAGACAGTGGTTATGAAATATAAACACGGGAATTCTATATGTGTTTCAACACAAGTTGGATGCAGAATGGGGTGTAAATTCTGTGCATCTACTGTAGGTGGAATGGTGAGAAATTTAAGCAGTGGAGAAATATTGGCTCAAGTACTAAGATCTCAGAGTGAAATAGATGAGAGGATATCAAATGTAGTTTTAATGGGAAGTGGAGAACCTCTCGACAATTATGACAATGTGTTGAAATTTTTAAAGATGATAAGTTGTGACTACAGCCTCAATATAGGTCAAAGACATATAACTCTTTCTACCTGCGGTATAGTACCTAAAATAAGACAACTTGCAGGTGAAAATTTGCAGATAACATTAGCTATATCGTTACATTCACCAGATGATATAAATAGAATAAAAATTATGCCCATTGCAAATAAATACTCTATAAAAGAGATAATTGATTCATGCAGATATTATATAGATAAAACAGGTAGAAGAATATCCTTTGAATACGCTTTGGTAAGAGGTGTTAATGACAGCCTGAAATGTGCTGAAGGTTTAACAAGGCTGCTAAGGGGTCTTCTATGCCATGTGAATTTAATACCTGTCAATGAAGTTAAAGAAAATGATTTTAAGAAATCTTCTCTAGACAATATAAAAGGTTTTTATAATAAACTTGTTGAAAATAAAATAGAAGTTACTATAAGAAGAGAAATGGGTTCAGACATAAATGCTGCTTGTGGACAGCTGAGGAGAAGTTATTTAGAATCAAAAAGGTATAGAAAGGGTGTAGAAAATGGTGGGGATCTTGTCAGATGTGGGCAGAGTAAGAAAACTAAATGAAGATTTTGCAGATTTCTATAATGGAAAAGATTTAGATCTATATGTAATAGCAGATGGAATGGGCGGTCATAATGCAGGAGAGGTTGCAAGTAGAATTGCAGTGGAAACGACCATTTCTAGTATAAAAGCTAAGAACACAGTAGATATGAAAAAGGACCTGTTAGAAGCCATAAATTTAGCAAATGAAAAGATCTATAAATTATCAACAAGTAATGATGAATTTGGTGGAATGGGGACAACTATAACAGCTTGTTTAGTTAAAGATATGAATATGGTAGTAGCTAATGTAGGTGATAGTGGATGTTATACTATAAGATACGACGGTGTAGTTAAAATCACTAAAGATCATTCCCTTGTACAGCAATTAGTTGACGAAGGCAGCATAACTGAAGAGGAAGCTGCAATTCATCCCAATAAAAATATAATAACCAGGGCACTTGGAACTAATTTATCCGTAAAAATAGACACCTTTGAAGTGAATTTAAAAGACGTTAATAGGGTAATGCTTTGTACCGATGGTTTATCTAATGGGGTGAGCACTGATGAGATGTATGATATTATAATGAGCAATAACAATGAAGATGCCTGTAGACAATTGATAGAACTCAGCAATCTTAGAGGTGGAAAAGATAATATATCAGTTATTGTATTTGAAGGAGAGGGTAAAGATGATAGGGACCATGCTAGGAAATAGGTATGAGCCGTTAGAAAAAATAGGAGAAGGTGGAATGGCAGTCGTTTATAAGGCTAAAGATCACCTATTAAATAGAAATGTGGCTGTGAAAGTTCTTAAAGAACAATTTTCCAGTGATAAGGAGTTTGTCGAAAAATTTAAGAGAGAAGCTACGGCAGCAGCAAGTCTGTCGGATAATAATATAGTTAATATATATGATGTAGGTACCCAGGATGACATAAATTATATAGTCATGGAATATGTTTCAGGAAAGACACTGAAACAGATAATAAAGGAAGAGGTCAGGATACCACCGGAAAGATCGGTAGAAATAGCTATTCAGATAGCCAAAGCCCTCAAATGTGCACATAAGAATAATATTATACATAGAGATATAAAGCCTCATAATATTCTTGTAACAGAGGATGGGATAGTAAAGGTAACGGATTTCGGAATTGCGAAAGCTTCTAATTCAGTTACTATAACCAATTCAAATAAGATAATGGGATCCGCACATTATTTTTCTCCTGAGCAGGCAAGGGGAAGTTTTGTAGATTTTAGGACGGATATCTATTCTATGGGAATAGTTATGTATGAAATGGTTACAGGACGGGTGCCCTATGATGCGGAGAGCCCCGTATCCATAGCACTGAAGCATATACAGGAACCTGTGGTTCCTCCAATTAAACTAAATGAAAATGTACCGGAAAGTTTAAATAAATTGATTTTGAAGGCTGTAGAAAAAGAGCCTATAAAAAGATATCAGACTATGGAAGATATGCTTGTGGATTTAAAAAAGATAGAAAATAACCAGAAATTAAATTTAATAGAAGATGATCTAAATGATGATATGACGCGGATAATGGATCCTGTAGATGTAAATGACAATTATAAGGATGAAGAAGGTTATAGTGATAATGATTATGAAGGTGAACCTGAGGATAAAAAAAATAAACCCACCCTGGATCCAAAGAAAAAGAAGACTATACTTATAATAGCATTATTTGTGTTGGTGACAGTAATAGGTGCAGTTTCAGGATACTTTGCTTTCAACAGGACTTCTGCGGAGGTTGCAGTCCCCAATATAATTGGAATGAAACAGGCTGAAGCCAAAAAATTAGTGGAAAGTAAAAAACTCAATTTTGTAGTTGGAGCTAAGGAAAAAAGTGATAAACCTGAAGGCACAGTACTTGAATGTTTTCCTAAAGTTGGTACAAAAGTAAAAGCAAATTCAGATGTAAGGGTAATCATAAGTGGAGGTACTGATACTATGGGGGTTCCAAATGTAGTTGGCATTGATTTAAGTACTGCCAAAAGTATTATTACCAGCAGTGGATTAGATGTTGGGGATATATCTTACAAATACAGTGATACCGTATCCCAGGGTCAGGTTATAAGTCAGGATCCGGAGGCAGACTCTAAAGTAAAAGATGGGTCAAAAGTAAATCTTGTGGTCAGCAAGGGACCAGAAGCAAAATATGTAACGGTTCCGGATGTTTCAGGAAAAAGCATAAGTGAGGCAAGAGCCATAATGCAGAATGCAGGATTAAGGGTTGCTGAGAACCCGGTGGAAACATCTGATAAGACTCAAGAAAACCTGGGTATTACAAATCAGAGCATAGGAGCTTCACGTCAGGTTAAAGAAGGCACTACTGTAACTTTAACTTATTATGTATATAAGCAGCCTGAAGGAGAACAGGGTAGTAATCAGATACCTCAAGATGGAAATAATGGAGGAAATAATGGTAATGAAAACAGCAGCGGACAAAATACCAGTGGACAGCAAAATGGCGATGGACAGCAAAATGGTGGCGGACAACAAAATGGCAATACTGGAGGCGGTAATTCAGGAGAGGGCAACAACTCAAATTCCAATAATTCGGGAAAATAAAACACAGGATGAAACAGCGTTAAATGTGAATTAGGAGGAATTATGAGGGGAATTATAGTAAAGGGTATAGGAGGATTCTATTATATAAAAACTGAATATGGGGTAATTGAATGCAGGGCTAGGGGAAAGTTCAGGTATGATGGACTTTCCCCTATGGTCGGAGATAATGTTAATATAAATGTTGAAAAGAACCAGGGGGTTATTGATAAAATTTACCCTAGAATAAGTCAGCTAAAACGTCCTACAGTAGCGAATATAACTCAAGTATTAGTGATTTTTGCGTTCAATCATCCTAAAATAAATGAAGATCTATTAAACAGAATCCTCATAAGCTGTGAGTACAGTAATTTAGAAGTAATTGTATGCTTTAATAAAATGGATTTGCCTAAGGAAAGTGGAGAAATAGAGATTATAGATAGAATAAGCAGTATAGGTTATGAAGTACTGCAGTTAAAAGCAAAAGAAGGATATGGCATTGATACCATAAGAGAAAAACTCCGGGGAAATGTTACGGTTTTATGCGGACCCTCAGGCGTAGGAAAATCTACTATTTTAAATTCTCTCTGTGGGGAAAAACTCATGGAAACGGGTAAAATAAGTAAAAAATTAAATAAAGGGAAACATACTACAAGGTACAGTCAATTGATAGAACTTGAGGGAGGTTTTGTGGTAGATACTCCAGGGTTTTCTTCACTGGATACAAGTGATATACCTATAGAAAAACTTCAATATTGTTTCCCTGAATTTATGGGTTTTATAGGAGAGTGTAAATTTACGGGATGTATTCACTATAGAGAACCTAAATGTGCTATTAAAGCTGCTGTGGAAAAAGGGACCATAAGTAGAGAAAGATATGATTTTTATATTAAGGTTTTAAAGGAAGTTTCTTCCCGGGAGAGATATTGATGGCTAATTACGCTTAATTATTGAAAAGGAGATAATACACAATGATAAAAATAGCACCTTCCATATTATCGGCAGATTTTTCAAAATTGGGGGAAGAGATAAAATCTCTGGATAAATATGGAGCAGATTTAATCCATATAGATGTTATGGATGGAAGTTTTGTACCAAATATAAGTTTTGGAGTACCTGTTATACAAAGTGTACGGAAATACACTAAATTGCCTTTTGATGTACATTTGATGATAAAGGAGCCTGCAAGGTACATAGAGAGTTTTGTAAAAGCTGGGGCAGATATCATAACGGTTCATTTTGAAGCTGACAACCATCTGGATAGAACTTTAAATTATATAAGAAGTCTAGGCGTAAAAGCTGCAGTGGCATTAAATCCCGCTACATTGGTAGATAACATAAAATATCTGATACCTGATTTAGATATGGTTCTTATAATGTCTGTAAACCCTGGATTTGGAGGGCAAAAATACATAGATTACTGTTCAAGAAAAATAGAGGAAGTTAAAAATTTAAGTTATAAATACAATGAGAATCTGATGATAGAGGTGGATGGAGGTATTTCAAAGCATAATATAGGTAGTGCAGTGAAAAATGGAGCAAATGTAATAGTGGCTGGTTCTGCTGTATTTAAAGATGGAAAGATAGAGGACAATATAAAGATGCTGAGAGAGGGAATTTAGTATGAGGGTAGTTATAGTGTCAGGGGGAAATGCTCCTTCCGAAAAATTAATTAAAGAGGAACTTTATGGAGATTCAATTTTAATATGTGCCGACAGTGGCGCAAATTGTCTTTACAGATATAATATTGTACCCATGTATCTTATGGGAGATTTCGATTCTATAGATGAAGAGCCTCTAAAATTTTTCAGGGAAAAGAACTGTATTATAGAAAAATATCCTAAGGCTAAAAACTGTACAGATACTGAAATTGTAATTGATAAGGCTCTGAGTCTGAGAGCAGATGAAATAGTGCTGCTTGGAGTTACGGGAAGCAGGGTAGATCATCTTTTGGGTAATCTGGGAATGCTTTTAAAGTGTAATTCAAAGGGAATTAGAGCTTTTATAAAAGATGAGCACAATACTATTGAACTAATAAGTAAACCCGTTACAATAAAAGGCAGAGAGGGAGAAACATTTTCCCTTCATGCCTACTGTGATATAGTTAGAAATTTGAGTATAATAGGTGCGAGGTATAAGCTTGACAATTACGATCTGAAGTTGGGGGATGGAAGAACGATATCGAATGAATTTTTAAATAGAAGTGTGAGTATAATATTTGACAGCGGTAAATTACTTTTAATGAAGAGTAGAGATTGATTATCCAATGCACAATTGATGATGATATTAAAAAAAGTGGTAACAATATTACATCTTTATGCATATAATAGTGTAGAGCAATTTTTAAGGGATAATAACGTGAAAAAAAGAGGATTCAGAAGAAGAACAAAAAGAAAAATTGGATTAGTGGCTTTATCTATAGGTGTAGGATTTCTACTGACAGTTATTATCCCTATATGGGGATGGATAATAGCTGCAGGTGCAGGATTGATTTATTGTGGATGGTATCTAATAGAACGTCATAAATAAGGAGGTAATTTAATGAAAATTATTGCATTTAAGCTTCCAGGTGTCCTGTCTGCAATTATAAAGTTTTTTACCAAGAAAAAATAATCATATAAACACAAAAATGCAATTGTAACTAAACAACTGCATTTTTATTTTTATATGGCACGTTGAACCTTTCCGGAACGAAGACATCTCGAACAAACATGTATAGTTTTTGGTGTGCCATTGACTATGGCTTTAATTTTTCTTATATTTGGAGACCAGGTTCTTTTAGATTGGCGATGTGAATGACTGTACTGTACACCAAATACAACGGATTTACCACATATTTCACATTTTTTTGACACTGTAAAACACCTCCCTTAAGAGTTTTATACAACTCAAACATAAATTATTTTACCACAGAAGGTGTGGTATATGCAAGGCTAAGTTAAAGTTCAAAGCATAAATATCAAATCTGAACCCCTATATTTAAATTAGAGATTGACTTGGAAAAATTTTGATGTAACTTGAATAATAAAATGTCTTTATGGTATTATAGAATATGATATTGAATGAGGAGGTTTTTGTATGATAGGCAGTATTGTTGAGGAAAACGGGTATATAGATTATTCGGAAGAAGTGGTTGCCAATATAGCTGGATTATCTACTATGGAATGCTATGGCGTAGTGGGAATGGCTTCTAAAAGCGCCAAAGATGGTTTTTGGAAATTAATAAAAAGTGAAAATTTAAGTAAGGGAGTAAAGGTTCGTTCTAAAAATAATGAATTGATTATAGAATTACACATAATTGTGGAATATGGAACAAAGATATCTGTAATTGCAAATAATATAATACAGAAGATAAAATACAATATAGAGAACTACACAGGACTTAAGGTCTCAACTATTACGGTAAACGTTCAAGGTGTTAGGGTCTAGGGAGGTAATTTGTAAAAATGGGATACTTAAATATAGACGGGCAGATTTTTTACAATATGGTTGTAAATGCCAGTAATAAACTAGAGGAACAGAAGAATTTTGTAAATTCACTAAATGTATTTCCAGTACCTGATGGAGACACGGGTACAAATATGTCTATGACACTTAGAAATGCAGTGTTGGAGATAGCCGATGCAGGTGAGAAATCCATAGATGCAATAGGAAAACAGCTGGCCAAGGGTGCACTTATGGGAGCCAGGGGAAATTCCGGAGTTATACTTTCACAGATATTCAGAGGTATAGCTAATGGAATTGAAGGCAAAAAACAGGTGGATTCATCGGAACTTGGAAGTGCACTGGAAGAAGGAGCAAGATTTGCCTATAAAGCAGTTATGCGTCCTACGGAAGGTACTATATTGACTATTATAAAAGCTGCAGGTGAAAGTGCCGTAAAGTCTGATAAAAAAGATATAACTGAGCTTTTGGAAGAAGTGTGTGATTACAGTAAAACTGTGCTTGACAAAACTCCTGATATGCTTCCTGTGTTAAAAAAAGCAAAAGTAGTAGATGCCGGCGGCATGGGACTTTTGATTATACTTCAGGGAATGTATGAGGCTTTAAAAGATCATATGGAAAAACTGCATTTAAAAGAAGCCGACAACGCAAAAATTCAACCTGCAGCTAAGAATTTAGGGGAACAGAATATAAAATATGGATATTGTACAGAATTTCTGATTCATTCTCAGGTGCCGGATATAGAGAATTTTAGAAAAGAATTGAAGAAAATAGGAGATTCCATGGTGGTAGTGAAAGACGAGGATATAATAAAAGTTCACATACACACCAATGATCCGGGATGGGTTCTATCGAAGGCGGTTAAATTGGGGGAATTGTCCAAAATAAAAATAGATAATATGAGAGAACAGCATAGACATATTTTAAATATAGATGATTTTAAAGAAGATTCTTCTGAAGAAAAAGCTCATGAGAGTGGAGAAAATCAAACTGAACGAAAAAAATACGCCTTTATTTCAGTATCCATAGGAGAAGGTATCAATGGTATATTTAAGGATCTGGGAGTAGACTACGTGATAGAAGGTGGTCAGACTATGAACCCGAGTACTGAAGATATATTAAATTGTATAGAAAAAATAAATGCAGAAAATATATTTGTATTGCCCAACAATAAAAATGTAATTATGGCAGCTAATCAAGCTGCGGAGCTGTCAGATAAATTAGTAAAAGTAATATCAACTAAAACTATACCTCAAGGAATTACTGCAATAACAGCATTTAATTCAGATATGGATTTAGATGAAAATATAAGTGCCATGGAGAAAGCTATAACTACAGTGGCTACGGGGCAAGTGACTTATGCAGTTAGAGATACGGAAGTGGATGGAAAAGATATAAGACAGGGAGATATATTGGGACTTATCGAAGGCAGTATAAAACAGGTTGGAAAGGATAAATTCCAGGTATGTGGTGACATAATAGATGAGATGACAGGGGGAAATAGCGAACTCATAAGCATATATTATGGCGATGGATGTAATGAGGAGGAAGTAAATGACTTTATAAAGAAACTTGAAAAAAAATATGAAGATATGGATATACAGTGCTACAATGGGAAACAGCCTCTTTATTATTTCATAGTGTCTGTTGAGTAAAAAAAGCCTTTGGGCTTTTTTTATTTGAATAGGCTTTTATTAGTTACTTTTAATTCGCTCAGATATAGTATAATATTTTAAGTGAAAAAGTAGGTGAAAATTTATGAATGCATATGATGATGTAAAGTGTATAAAGGGAGTTGGAGATGTAACGGCTGGAGTTCTAAATAAATGTTTTATATTCAATATACTGGATTTACTTTTGTATTTTCCGAGAGATTATGAGGTGATTTCTAGCTGTTCAGATTTAAAGGATGAAAATGTTGGAAAGGTTATAATAGACTGTAGGGTTAAAAACATATGCAGGGATATCAGAACTAAAAGCGGAAAGATTATTTCCACTATAGTATTTCAAAACAAAAACACAGTTTTTAAAGGGAGATGGTTTAATCAGCCTTATATAAAAAATAAATTTAGAGTGAATAATGAGTATAGGATAATGGGAAAAGTTCAGAAATTTAAAGGACAAAGTTACATGACAAATCCTGTTATGGTAAATGATCATAAATTGGATAAAACAGAAGAAAAAATAATACCAATATATCCTTTGAAATCAGGAATAACAAATAATACATTTATGAAGCTTATATCCGAGGTACTTCGTGGAGTAAAAATAGAGGAAAATCTCCCTGGATGGATAATTGACAAATATAAATTTTACAGTCTAGACAGGGCGATACGAATAATACATAATCCTGCTAATTTGAAGGAGTTAAACCAGAGCAAAAGAAGACTTAAATTTCAAGAACTTTTTATATATTCCTTGAAGATATTAATGCTCAAATATAGCTTTATCAATGAAAGAGGCATAGCCTTTAAAATTTCTCCGGAATTGATAAAGCTAAAAAAGATGATTCCCTACGAACTTACTGGAGCTCAAAAAAAGGTCATGAGAGAGATATTGATAGATGAAAAAAGACAGGTTCCAATGAACAGATTACTGCAGGGAGATGTGGGAAGTGGAAAGACTATAGTGGGTCTCATAGCCATTTTTAATGTGGTAAAAAATGGGTACCAGGCGGTTTTGATGGCTCCAACCGAGATACTGGCTACTCAGCACTATATAGAAGCTAAAAAACTTTTAGAAAAATTCAGCGTGAATGTGAAATTACTTTGTGGGAGTACTACTGCTAAAAACAAGGAAGGGATAAAGCAGGAGCTGAAGCTGGGAAAAATAGATATATTGATAGGTACTCATGCTTTGATTCAGGAAGATGTACAATTTAAAAACTTAGGGATGGTAGTTACGGATGAACAGCATAGGTTTGGAGTTATGCAGAGGAGCAAGCTTACCAACAAAGGGGAAAATGTTGATGTACTCATTATGACAGCTACACCTATTCCAAGAACTCTGAGCTTGTATTTATATGGGGATTTAGATGTATCTACCATAGATGAACTCCCACCGGGAAGAAAAAAAATAGCTACCTATTATAGAGATAAAAACTCCAGAGATAATGTATATAGATTTGCCCTTGATGAAATAAAAAAAGGTAAACAAGTGTATGTGGTATGTCCGCTGGTGGAGGAAAATGAACAGTTAAATTTGAGCTCGGTAGAGGATGTCTACAGGGAACTTAAAGAAAAATATTTTAAGAATGTCCAAATTGAGATGCTCCATGGAAAAATGTCTTCTAAAGATAAAGAAGATATAATGGATAGGTTTAAAAGAGGTGAAATTAAAGTAATGGTATCCACTACTGTTATAGAAGTGGGGATAAATGTACCAAATGCCACAGTGATGATAGTTGAAAATGCAGAAAGATTTGGGCTTGCACAGCTTCATCAACTTAGAGGAAGGGTTGGACGAGGTGAGGATAAAGCCTATTGTATTTTAATTGCAGATATTAAAAATGATATAATAAGGAAGAGAATGGAGATAATGAAGTGCAGCAATGATGGATTCTACATTTCAGAACAGGATCTGAAACTGAGAGGAGCAGGTGAAATCTTCGGATTTAGGCAGCATGGAGAAGATGAGCTGATTTTGTCAAATTTAGTGGAAGACTTAGAAATATTTAAAAAGGCCAATTTAGAGGCTAAAAGGCTCTTGAAAAGCACAGATCCAGAGGATGTAAGAATTAAAGAAGAAATACAAAAAAAATTAAAGAGAACATCAAAATTTATAAGTTTTAATTAACTCGTGGCAAATATATAAGTGGATTTTGAATAATGCAAATATATATGTTAAAATATTAGAGAATAAATAACGTATATGAAAAAGTTAAAATAGGAGGAAAGTCTATGAGGATAATTTCAGGCCTTGCTAGAGGAAGAAAAATATTGTCCCCAAATGGATATGATACTACAAGACCTACTTTGGATAGAGTTAAGGAATCCATGTTTAACATAATTCAAAGTAGAATTTATGGTTCTACTGTGTTGGATCTGTTTGCAGGAACAGGAAGCCTTGGACTTGAAGCTGTAAGCAGAGGAGCTAGTAAGTGTTTTTTAGTTGACAGGGACAGTGATACATTTTCTAGTCTCGAAAAAAATATAGAAAATTTAAAGTTTTTATCCAGGTGTAGTGCTATGAATATGGATTCTTATAAGGCTCTTGAGGAATTGGGTATAAAAAGAGAGGCATTTGATATAATATTTATTGATCCTCCCTATAAAAAGAATATGATTCCACCGTCAGTGAAGATAATTGAAAGGGAAAATCTATTGATTCCAGATGGAATTATAGTTACCAAAATTGATACCAGTGAGAAAATATATATTGGAACCAGCAATATAATTTTGACAGATCACAGAAAATATGGCAACACAACTCTATGTTTTTATAAATACAAGGAGGATTAATTAAAATGAACACAGCAATATGCCCAGGAAGTTTTGATCCTATAACGAATGGACATTTAGATATAATAAATAGATCAGCTAAGGTATTTGATGAGGTAGTAGTTGGAGTACTTATTAATCCTGAAAAAAAGGGACTTTTTAATGTAGATGAGAGAGTTGAATTGATTAAAAAGGTAGTGAAAAACATACCTAATGTAAGAGTTGAAAGCTTTAGTGGGTTATTGATAGATTTTATGAAAAAAAAGCATATTAAAGTTATAGTGAAGGGGCTTAGAGCAGTATCGGATTTTGAGTATGAATTTCAAATGTCAGTGATGAATAAAAAACTTGATCCAGATATAGAAACTGTATTTATGATGTCCAGTGCCATGAATTCGTTTTTAAGCTCCTCATCGGTAAAACAGGTTGCTATGTTTGGTGGATGCATTAAAGGTCTGGTTCCCGAAGAAATAATACCTGATATTATAGAAAAAATTAATGGAATGTATAAAAATTATTAATTAGCTTTGGGAGGAGAAAGTTATGGATACTATTAAGCTGTTGGAATATCTTCAAGAAATTATGGATACTTCCGCTAAAGTTCCTATGACGGGAAAGGTTATGGTAAATAAGAAAGAGATTCAAGAAATATTGGACAAGATAGTCAATTGCCTTCCTGGTGAATTAAAAAAAGCACAGTGGATAGTTGAAGAAAAGGATAGAATTTTAACTGAGGCTGTGCAGGAAGCAGATAATATAAAGAAAGAAAATTTAAATTTACTGAGAAGACAGATAGAGAATCATGACATCACCAAAGAAGCGAATATCAGAGCACAGGAGATAATTTCATCTGCACAGAAAAATGCCAAAGCTATAAGGTTGGGAGCCAGAGATTATGCAGATGAAATGTTGAGCCAGTTAGACAATGAGATAACAGATAAAAGTAATGAACTGCTTACAAATTTAAAACTGGAATTTCAAAAACTTTTAAATGATGTAGAGGGCAATATAGATTTGAAAACCAGTTCCATAAGAGCAAATATAAAGGAATTAAGGGATATGAAATAGTTTCACCATTTTAAACAGCAGCCAGGGAAGTATAAGTAGAGTTAGAGTGAATATAAGTATACCGCTTAAATCTCCCGTGATTTTGTAATAAGGTAAAAATGTTTCCTCTGATAATCTATTGAAAAATAAAGTGTAAATTGAAAAACTCAGTACAGAACATATAATTCCCTGAAATATTTTGCCGATGACATATTTTTTCATGGATATTTTGAATTTATAAGTAAAAGAATAAACCTGTGATATAATTGAGGCACCGCTAAAAGTAAATAAAAAGCTTACAATAATGATTTTTAAAGTGAGTGAAGCAGTAGAAGAGGATATCAAATTGCATCCATTGGTCATCTCTATTGTTCCGAGAAAAGTTCCTTCTATTATGTCATAAGAAATTCCTGTGAATTTTGAAACCCAATGTATTAATGAATTAAATAAAAAATTACTTTTTAAAATATTATTTACTACGGAGAATATGATAACAAATCCTCCTATAGACATACAGTTTTTTATAGCATTTTCAATACTATTTTTAAGTGATTTTCCAATATTTTCGTGAACATATATATGCCTTTTTTCCTGAAGGGGAGCTCTATATGTTTTTTTAGAGGGCATTAAAAATCCCATGAATATACATGACAATAAATTAGATAATAATAGTGTGTATCCAATAGTGGAGTTATTAAACATCGATATGCCAACGGAACCCAGTACAAATAGAGGACTGGCATTGGAAGCTATATTTAAAAGCCTTTCACAGGTGGAAAGATCTATTAAATTTTTTTCGTATAATTCGCAGGCATATTTTGCACCTAGAGGATATCCGCAGAGCATGCTTATTATCAATACAAAACTGCAATTAACAGGAAGCTTAAGGGGTCTGCAGAGAAGTTTACCTATTACTCTAGAGTATATGTATACCCCATCATAGGACAAAATTATATTTGATACAACCAAAAAGGAAAATAGAGATGGAAATACTTTATAAAAAAATAATAAAGCACCAGATATCACTCCGTCTATACATATTTTAGGGGCTAATATAATCTGTCCTATTAAAATAGTGCACACTATAGTAATTAAAATATTTGTATTTTTTATGGAAACACATAAAATAAACAGTATTGTAAATATTAAAAGATAAAATAAAACAATCAACAGCAGTTACCTACTTTCTAAAAACTTTTACCTAAGATCTGTGCCTTAGTAAATTATATTTATAAAGTAGGATGCTTATTCTAAGTTTTATCTATTATATATAATGGGACTTTTAATATAATCGCTATTAAAAGGTGCGTTTTTGTTTAAAAGACTGTAGGCATTAGTAGCTAATATATCCAGTCTTAGAATTTTACTTGTTTTTTGAGGAATTTTTATATAGATGGGAAGGTGAGATTTTTTTTTGACTTCTCTGAGAATTTTTTTGCCTGTATCATTAAAACCAAGTATTCTTGCATAGGGGCAAGTATTTTTTCTCAAGATTCCTGTATCCAAATTTTCAAATCCCAAAAAGAATTGACACAATATTCTGCTTATTCTGCTGTAAGTGTATCTTTTGGTTTTGGATGCCTCTATAATACTCTGGTAGGAGAAATTATTTTTTATGGCATTGAATATTCTATTTTCAATACCTTCAGATACATCGGGAAGCTCTTTTAACTTTTTATTATAGAAAAAGTTCTTGTATTTTAAATAGGGCACTAGAGAATCCTCAAAAGTGAAATTATATCCTGAATTCTGCAGCTTTTTTAAAATAGAGAATGTACTGGAAGGTAAATTATTTTTTAAATCATCGAAATTACCCTTCTTTTTTATAAAATTTCTTATAGAAGATGCACTGGAAAAATTGTTCTGTATCTCTAAATTATCATAGGAACTGCCAACTCTTTTTATACATAGAGGAACAATGCTGCTTCCCATTTTTGATAAGCTTTTGCAGTATTCTACTGCAAGAATGTTGTTGGGAGAAGACAGTATTTTTTTCAGATCATAATCTTTGAAGTCGGGATCGTTTCTGTTGTGTAAAAATTCGATTAATGCCCTGCTTCTAGCCTGAGGATAGGATATTCCTGAGAATAAATTCTTTTTTAGAGCATGCTTGAATTCATCAGGTTCCTGACACAATATCTTACCTATTGATTTTAAAAGCTGAATATTGTCACATTCACTTCCAAAGCACAGTTTTTTTACTACACCAAGATTTTCAAGAAGACTTACAGCACCAAATGCAAAAAATTCTGCAGAAGATAAACTGTAAAGTACAGGAAGTTCTATGACTAAGTCCACACCGTTTAAAAGTGCCAGATTGGTTTTAGTCCATTTGTCTATAATGGATGGAGTACCTCTTTGGACAAAATTTCCGCTCAGTACTGCTATTATTCCATCGCATTTAGTTGCAGATCTTGTCTTTTCAATATGATATCTATGTCCATTGTGAAATGGATTATATTCTGCTATTATTCCTGTAATATTCATTGAAGTTTCCTTTCTATTATAGTATAGTCTATTTATAAAAACATAAAGATTATTATACCAGTATATTATAATCCATAAATCGTATTTTACATACAGATTTATTAAAAAATCTTGTTAAAAACTTTAAATCTGATAATTTCTCATTGAAAAATATAGTTAAAAAGGATTATAGTATAATTGTATTTAAT